>JAITTG010000029.1 GCA_031287095.1 Candidatus Parendomicrobium reticulitermitis
CCGCAAGGGCTTGTGATTCGTCTGCTGCGCGCGCTGTCTGCCGCGTTAGATTCAGACACCGCCGCATTGTTTTCGCTGTTTTGCGCATTATTTTCAGATGTTGCCGCGTTTGCCGCCGCGGTTTCTGCCGCTGACTGCGCCGCTTCTGCCGCATTTTTTGCCGCGTCCGCGTTTGTTTCAGACTGCGACGCGTTGGTTTCTGACACTGCCGCCGCCGCTGCGCTTGCCGCGGCGTTTGCTGCGCTTTGCGCCGCGTCGTTTGCGCTTTGTTGCGCTTGATTTGCGCTATTTGCCGCGTCTGCCGCGCTGTTTGCGGCGGCGTTTTCGCTTGCTTTTGCGGCTTGCGCGCTTTCTTTTGCTTCTTGCGCTTTGGCTTTTGTTAAATCTACCGCTTCCAAAATCTCAATCAAAATATCGTCGGGATTATCCGCCCATGTCACAGGTATTTTAATCGCGCGGCTGACCGCTTCGCGCAACTGTTGCGTTTCATAAGTTGTTTTATCTAACGCGTCCTCTGTGGTTTTGGCGGGATTTGGCGAGTTTTCAATATAACTTATTACCTGCTCAAAAAGGGTATCGCGGATTATGCCTATTACGCTTTCTGACGGCGCGACGGCGCAAGACGGCAAAGTCTTTTCGTCGCCGTTTTCGTCTAATATAATCACTTCAGGTATTTGCAATATAGTTATATGTCCTTTGCCTTCCTCGTTTTGCGCAATAGTATAATGCTGGTTTTCCGTCAACTTAAATTCCCGTCTTTGTTTTGGTATAGCAGGCGGTCTATAAAACACGGATATATCGTAAGTTTTTACTGATGTATCGTCCCTTTTTTTAAACGCAAAAGGTATAGAAAACTCCGTTGATTGCCCGTCCGCTTCATATCTAATAACGCTTTTAAAATCTATTAAACTCATTTATTTATCCCCCTTAAATTTTATTTTGATACAATTTATCTATCATGAAAGACATAATTCTTACTATTATTTATATTCCTTGCATGCTTATTTCTGCTTGCGCGGGGCTTGTTTTATCAATTACAGCCGCCGCTTTTATTGGCGACAAAAAAACGATTGACTCTTTTATTATGCGTATCCTTGGGTTAGTTCCTTTGTTTATTGCGGGATTAGGCTTTTGCGCAATGAGTTTATATGGCGTATATAAAGCAATAGCCCGTCTATTTTAAAATCAATCTCCTGTAATTTTTTCCGCTCTATGTTGCGTATATCCCGCATATTCAAGTATCCCTTTAAAATAATTTCCGTCTTTAATATCCATTGTTGCCTGATATGCCATAGACTGTAATGTATCAAATGGTATTCCTGTAATTAGTTTTCCCGCTTCTTTGCCAAATTTTATCCAATCCTCAATTTCAATCCCATCCTCGTCCAAAAAGCCGTTAAAAACCTTATACACATCAGAAATAATCGGCATTTTATCGCCCCTCAAATTTCCTTTCCCCGTTACAATGTGTTTTACGGCAATATGTATAGCCTCGTCAATAAGAGGAATTGCCATAAAAGGCGCTTCGAATACAGAAGCAATCAAATCATAAGTTTCATGGTCGTCGTCATCGTCGCCTGTAATCCATTTCACAATCGCTAAATTAGATACTAATGTATAAAGAAAAGGATTTAACACAGCATAAATCATAAGGGTTTTAGACATTTGCTTACCTGTAATTTCCCCTCTTGAATACGCAATAATAGAATCCGCCATTTTACGCGTATATTGGAATCCCGTATTTCTAAAAGCAAACAATGCTCTTGACCACCAATACATATCTTTATTTTGGATATTTGATTTAGAACTTGGCAGATTAGACTGTTGCGACCTATGCGTCGCTTCATTATATTTATCAAAGGCTTCTTCTTTACTTAATCCTTGCTCTTGCATTAAATACTTTACATAAGGATAACCGCCAAAAAGATTAGCGCCTAAATCTCCAAGTCTAACATTAAGCATTAAAAGATTTGATACTTTTCCCATAAATCTATTCTTAAAAAAGTCGTCTCTCATAACGGCTTCAAACGCTTCATTTTGAGCGCCCTCGTTAAATCTCGCTTTAAGATATTCATCTTGTTGCATAAACTTTATAGTTTCTTTCCAATTTGCAATTCCAGAAAGATAGTATTGCGCCCATTTTTCTGCCGGCATATTTTCAGCATAATTAAAAGTTGACAATAATTGTTTTACGGCGATAGTAGGTTTTAACGCAATTGCGCTTTTTACATACATATTAGTTAAATGATTTCCTATTTTGCTTAATGTGTAATTTCTATCTTTTCTTTTTCCTAATGTAGAATTGTCTATTTTATCTAACAACATATAATAAGCGTCCTCGCCGTGCTTATTTTCAACGGCATTTTTTAACAATGGATTTCTAAATATGCGCCGTAAATCGTTTAAAGCCTCTTGTTTATAAATATAATCGCTGACATCTTGTATATGGTTAAACAAAATTTTTATTGGATCCCCGAGTTTCATTTGCACATTAACGCCCGCTCTACTTTTAATAAAAGACGGGTTTTTGCTGTTTGCTACGCGGTCTGCCAGCAAATCAATATCGCTTGTGATTCGTTCCGTTTTTGAAGGAAAATAATTTTCCATCTTTGGCAAATCAATCCCTTTCGTTTTTACAAAAACTTTATTTACGGCTTCATAATAACTATCGGCTTTTTTTTGCAAATAGTCGCCAAACTTAATATCGCCGTCGTCAAGTTTTGCAAGCATTTCGTCAATAGCAACGGCGCCGTATTGGCTGTATAATCTTTCTTTTAAAACAGGGTTTTTAAGATAAATATACATAGTTATTAGTTGCGCTTTATTTATTTTTTCAATTTTATTTTGACCGTCAAAATTGTTTAAAAATTCATATTCTTCTTTCAAATTTTCAGCCCATTTTTTAGAAATGTCAAAATCGCTTGCGACTCCGTAAGATTTTTTTGCTTCATTAAACACTTCTTGTCTATTATGCCATGCAAAAGTATAAGCGTCAGACTCTTTTTTTAGCAAAGAATATCTGTCAATAGACGACTTGCCAAACAAAGCGTTTATCGTGCTTTCAAAATTGGCTACATATTCTAAATATCCTTTAGTTAGCGGATTTATTTTTTTATGCTTATTTACATACTTAATCATTTCCTGCGCGTCTTTTTCTCTGTTAAACTCTTTTTCAATATCTATTAAAGTTTTAGATTTGCGCCCGTTTTCTCTTAATCCTGTAATCTCGTCATAAAGGCTTTTCATCATTTGCGGGCTGGTATTGCCCGCGCCTTGCGCTCTTATTGACAAAACCTTGTTTTCCATTATCTCGGTAAAAGTAAAAGGTTCTTCTTTGGCAAGCCTCAAACTTAAATTTTTTGCCGCTTCTTCTTTGGTCCCGCGTATAGTCTCTTGAAGTTTGGCAAACAATACATTGCTCTCATAATCGTATCGCCCGGTTTTAACAGCCCCTTGTTTTACAAATACGGGCATTTTTAATTGTTTATATATCAACTCCCACACTTGACGGCTATAATTGCTTTCTTCTATGCTTTTTGCTCTGGTAAGCAAAGCGTCCACTTTTTCTACCAAATCCATCCAACTTCTTATGGAATTAAGCATACCGATAAACTTTCCCTTATCTTTTGACGGCAAATGTCTAATACCATCAATAGCGGTTCTTGCCGCTTCCCTTATTCCGTTTTCATCATAAATAACAGACTTTTTTGTTTTGCGCCCGTTTTCTACTATGTCTTTTGCTTTCTTTAAAATTTCACTTTTGATTTTTTCATAATTGGTTTTAGGCAAAGCGAGTTTTTCTTTTTCCTCGCGCCCCGCCGCAGTGTTTTCAAACTCTTTGTTTAATTTCTCTAACGCTTTATCAATCGCAATCAACGCTTCGGTCTTGTTAGCGGCTTTCTCAAAATCCTGCATAATCTCGTCTTTGCCTTCAAACTCAATGTCTTCAACGCCGCCCATAATCTCGTCCATTTCCGCTTTTAGCGCCGCGTTCTTTTCTTTTATCGCTTGCGCGCCTTTCTTTGTCTGCTCAACTAAATTATTCATTTTCTCTATCTTGTTTTCTAAAAATTCTATATCGCTCTTTTCTACTACCCGTAAATCTCGGTTGGACAAATATGCTTGCGTAATCATTTTTAATATGTCTTCCGCTTCGTCTATATTGCCGTCAAACAACTCTCTTATTTGGTCTAAATTATTAAAATAGGCTTCCCTGTCGTTTATCCTGTCCATATCGTCCATTTTGTATATAGTCTCGCCCCGCAACGCTTGGCGTATCATTGCATAAGCGTCTTCATTGGACATTTGGCTTTCGCCGCTTATATAGCCTAAATCTCTAAGCCATTCCGCCGCAGTGTCCTCTTCCAATGCTCCGACGCCTTGCGGTTTTGCTTTTACGCCTTGCTCTTTGGCTTCTTCGTCAATTTCTTGGTTGCCTTTTACATATCCTAACCGCCTTAAATCCGTTAGCAAATGGGTTTTAGGCAGTTGCGGCGCCCTTTGATTGATGGTAAGCAAAAGGTCACGAACTTCGTTTAAACTTATCCCGGCAATCTTTACTTTTTCGCCTACTTTAGCTTTCTTTATAACTTCGGCTACTTCTTTCGTTTTGCCTTGCGTTTTTGTTTGTGTTTCTATATGTTCGGGCGCAAACAATTTGTCAAACACCCTTCTTGCCTCAGGCGTAAGTTTTACTAAATCCTCAATATCGTGATATATGTCAAGCAGCCATTGCCTAAAATGTTCAAAAATCCGTTTTAACCGCGCATTAGGCGCTTTGCCTTCCATAATATAGGCTTCGGCGGCTTTGGCAAACAGTTCGTGCTGATCAACGCTGTATCGTCCATTACCGCCTTGAGGAGTTCCAAGAAAAATGTCTAAATCCCTTTTCATCGCAATAAGGTCGGACGGCAACTCATAATTGTTTGCGGGGTTGCTTGCATAAATAAAAGTATCTTCAATGTCGCGTAAATATATGTGTCCCGCCATTTCGTGAATAATAGTAGATGCGTCGCCATTCTTAAAAATCCTAACAATAGCCCCCTCGCGGGTAAATTCCGTAGAACCGCGAATTTCGTCCCGCTTCGCTTTTGCCGCACGGGCTATGTTTGCGTAGTTTGTTTGGTCGTCTTGCGTGTATTTGACATCATTGGGATTTTGTGATATATTCCATACATGCTCTTGACTTACCTGCGGGGGAAATTGGTTTCCTCTCGATAAGTCAGGGGCTTTTTTCTGCCAAAGTAATTTTTTACTTTTCAATAAGTTTTCTAATCTGCCCTTACCTAATATCGTGGGAATAAAGTGATAACCCGCTCCTTTATTTTCATTGGGTGAAATAATCGCCACTACCTGTTTTCCTTCTTTATCTTTAGCATCTAAAATCGCTCCAATTTTTCTTTGTTTTTTACCTGTATTTTGATTTTTTTTGTATTCCTCATAAACTGCCAAAGGATTATTGATTAGACTCAATAAATTCTTTATATCCTCTTTTAATACGCTATGTCTATTTCCCTTAGAAGATTTAATAATCCCATTTGCTTTTAAAATAGCCTTTCCATTTATTTGTAAAGTATTATTAGTCATTCCTATTTGCTCAACATACAATTGAGGAATTTGTCCTAAAGATATTTTTTCGCCGCTTTTTTTATTTGCAATGATATCCTCAATCTTATTTTCAAAGTTTTTTTGCTGCTTTTTATCTATCCCCGATTGATAATAAACCTCTCTATCAAGTATCTTAATAGCCTTATCGTTAAAAACAACAAAATTAGGCGTTGCCTTGCCTATATTGAAGCGTCCGTTAGTATAATATTGTATGCCTTCTATACCATGCTTGTTTAAAAGTAAAGAAGCGGCTTTTTGTCCATCTACGATTTCCGATAATCTCTTGTAAAATTGTTCACCCGTCCAACTGTCTGAATAAGAGTTTTCCGTAGTATATATACTGTGATTATATTTATTGAAAATTATATCTATCGCTTCTTTTAATATGTCAAAAAGTTCTTTCTTTACTTTTTGCGGCTGTTCGCTTAAAGACTTATACCAATCAAGCATAACATCGCTTTCTGGAATATCAACTTTATACAATCCCGCAGGCTCTCTTTGATGAATAAAAAGAAATTTCTCGTTTCTTTTTCTTTCTTGTAATTCCTTTGCATATTTTATTCCCGTTTCTTTTTCTTGCGCAGTATAAATCCCCCACCCAAAAACCTGATTCCCATCGCCGCTTCCAATATGCTCGGTTGAAAATTCGTCAAACAAATACGGCGAACCGTGATATGCAGATTGATAATAAATATCAGGATTGTTTTCGTCAAAAGTCCCGCGATTGCTGACGGATTTGATTTGCGAGGGGGCAAAGGCAACATATGAAGTTCCGCCAAATTCATTATCTTCGGTTATTATAATACCGTCAAACTCATCATATAAGTTTCTCATTAAAACAGGTAAATCTGTTCCATTTTCTTGATAAAAAGATACAATTTCAGACAATGGTATGTATTGTTTTTCTTCCCTTAATATTTGGTCTTTGAAATAATTATCCTCTTCGTCCATCTCATTGCTTAAAATATTTTTAATATGGGTTTTTCCATATTTTTTTTCTAAACCAGCCCTATTGTTTTCTATATATATATTCAGATAATTTTCAAAATCAAAGTTATCTTTTACCATGCTTTCTAAATATGCCCAGAATGTATGCAAATCAGAATATATAGCAGGATTACTAATATTCAAATATACAGGCATAATAATTCCGCTATGAGTTTTCGCGGCGACTCTTTTGCCATTTGAATTAAACCAAAAACCCATAACCGAAGATAACCAAGCCGGTGGATTTTCGTAGTCTGTATTCATTGCGCCGTTTTCTTTTGAAAAAATTGATATGTCTGTTTCACCTGTTGCGTGATAAACAACAAGCGGCTTGCCGTTTTCGTCAACAACTTTGCTGTCTTTAAACCACTTCTTGAAGTAATTGCTTTCAGTCCCTTTTTCTTTCCATTCCTTTATAGCGTCTTGAACTTGGGTGGGATTGTTTAAATCCGCGCCTGTGGTCTCTATTGCGCTTTGATAATACTTATTTGGATTATATTCGTTGACAATGCCGAGTTTTTGTTTTATACTTCTTATGGGGGTGTAGCTGGTAGTGACCGGAGAGGGCGCGTTAGCGCCTATGTTCAGGATGCCAGAAGCCCCCTTTTTCTTTCCCCCTTCTACCCAATTATCTATATTAGTTTCGCTATCAAAAAAAGCCGTATCTAAAAAAATCCTACCATTATCAATAAATTCTAAAACAATACCCGCTTTTCCAAGAGGCGTATTTATTTTGGCTAAAACGGTTTTACCGCTATGTTGATTGTTTCCAATTCCAGTATATGCGGTTTCTATGTTTTCTATATTTTCAACTATTGCATTTAACTGCGCCTCATTCAATTTGTGTTTTTCATTTATGTGATACATATCGCTAAAATCTAAATCAATTTGCAAGTTAGATTTCGGCGCTTTAAAATCAAAATAACTTTTATTTCTTTCTAAATTATTTTCTTGATTGTTTCTTACAAACTCGCTAAACCCCCCTATTGTTTGCGCTTTATTTCTATACATCGCGGACTGAAAATGAATGTCATTTTTTGCCGTATCAACCTTTTGCTGTCCGTCCTGATTTTGTCTTTCGTCAATAACTTTAATTTGTCGTTTTTCAAAATACTCTTGCGGACTTTTTGCTATGCCTGAATTAATTGCATTAATAGCGGCATTTTGAATTAAAAGCGCGGTCATTTTGGCTTCGTCTTTTGGCATTCCTTGCGCTTCGAACTTATCCATATTTTCATTTAAAATTATATTGAGGTCATACCTTTGCTTGTTATTTAAAATTTGCGCTTTCGCCCTGTTTTCTTTTATTAGTTCTTGCGTTTTAGCGGCTACTTCTTGCGGACTATTGCCGATATCGTTTATTGGCGACATTTCCTTTTCAACTAATCTTTGTATGCTTTTTTGGATTTCGGGTTGCGCCGCTCTATCCATAACTTTTACGGCAACTTCTTGCGCTGTTTTTTCGTCAAGTCCTGTCCTTGCATATTCTTTTTGGAGTTCAGTAAAAATTTGTTCTTTTGTCTTTTTACCTTCCATAATATCAATAGAGGCTTTAACGGCGGACTTTTCAATAGTTTCTTTTTTAGCCTTATCTTGCTGGGTTTGTCCGTCTTTTGCCGCTTTGCCTATACCAAGCCCTGCGGCGCCGCCAAGTATTGCGCCGAGAGTTCCTTCATAAGAAGCGTTTTGCAAAATCTGCCATAAAGACTTATTGTTAAAACTGCCCAACTTTTCCATATAAGCGCTTGACACGGACTGGGCAGATTCTTGGTAAAACTATTCTTGTGCGCCAAAAAGTATTCTGCCTAAAATTTCGTATTTGCGCATCGCGCAAAACATAAAATCCAACCCGACCTTTTCTAATGCCGCTTGAATTACAGCGTTTGGCGCCGCCAAAGCGAAAGCCTTATTAGGCGCAACGCCGTTTTCCAAAGCATTTTCATATTGCTCTATAAGCGCTTTTTCATATCCGGGCGCTTGTTTGGCGTTTAAAACAGTTTTGATTGACTGCATATTGTCAATCATTGAAATTCCTATACTGTTTTTAGGAATAGTGTTTATATTGTTTTTGAGCGCTTCTTTTTTAACGGCTTTATTGTTTTTGTCATAGGCTTTTAAAGAATGCTCAATAACATTTTCTTGTATTTTTAATTACTCCAATTTTCTGTTGCGATTTATCCCGACGGATTATTAGGGTTTGCTCTAAACGCGTCTATATGGGTATTTGCCCCGTCTGCCTTTCTTCTATTTGTCTGAAAAGACAAATACAAATCTAACCTAAAAAAGCGCCGTCAATAGTATCTCATTATGGGGTAAACGCATAATTGGATATTGACGACCTGTATTTTATGGAGTCGGATTTGCATAAGACAAAGGTAGTTATTTTTTTGCTAAAACTAAAAAACAAAAAGGGAACAAAAAAATGAAAAAAAGAGATATTTGTGGTATTAGCAATGTTATTTGTTGGTGTTTTGAGGATTATAGGTTGTGGAGTTTGTGTTGAAGTTGAGGTTGAAACAGCATAGTATATGAGAATGATGACCTTATAGTGAATGAGTCACAGGCTTCATCAAAAAAAGACGGAATTATCTACATTTTAAAATCCTATCCAATCCCGCATAATCTTTTAAAATCTCAATATCTTTAAATCCATTCTTTTCAAAAATCTCTTTAATTTTGCAAGACAAATTTGAATTCAATTCAATCAAAAGATATCCGTCCGTATTGAGATATTTTCGGGCTTCTTGCGCTATTTTCTTATAAAAAAAGAACCCCCCATCATCTGCAAAAAGAGCAATATGAGGTTCAAAATGTAGTTCTGGTTTAAGATTTTCAAACTCCTCTTTAGAGATGTATGGCGGATTTGAAACTATGATATCAAAAGATTTTCCCCTCAAATCCTCAAACATATCGCTTTCAATGAATTCTATGTTTTCCGATTGATTTTTCAATGAATTTTCTTTGGCGATTTTTAAAGCGTCTTTGTTTATGTCGCTGGCAACAATATCTTTAAAAGCCCCAATCTTTGATAAACTTACCGCTATAGCGCCGCTTCCGCAACACAAATCTAAAACTGATTTCTTATTGAATTTTGAAGCGATTTTTAAAACTTCTTCAACTAAAAGTTCTGTTTCTGGTCTTGGGATTAAGACGCTTTGATTTACTTTGAAATCCAAACCCATAAACTCGCAAGAACCTAAAATATAAGATACAGGTTCTCTTTTAACGCGGCGGGCTATATATTTTTTAAATTGTTTTAATTGTGTCGGCGTGAGTTTTTCTTGTCTGATAAGCGGTAGGTTTGTTCTTTTGACATTTAAAACGGCTGATAAAAGAAATTCGGCATCGATTTTGTATTGAGAGTAGACATAAAGGTCTGACCCTATGCGTGTGGTTTTGTGTTGAGGGCAGACACATGGGGCTGCCCCTACGGATATAGATGCTTGGATTTTATTTTGCGCCCATTTTAGCGCTTTATAAACGGTTTGCATTTTAAATTGAGGGATTTTGCAATTTTGCTTCTATGTCGGCGGACAGGAGTTTTGAGACAAGTTCGGACAAATCGCCGTCCATAACTTCTGTGATATTATAGACGCTATATCCTATTCTGTGGTCTGTGATTCTATTTTGCGGGAAATTATAAGTTCTTATCTTCTCAGAACGGTCGCCGGTCCCTACTTGATTTTTTCTATCGTCTGAAATTTGTTTTTCATATTCTAAAACTTTTTGCTCGTATAGTTTTGCTCTTAAAACTTTCATCGCTTTCGCTCTATTTTTCATCTGGCTTCTCTCATCTTGACAGGCTACTACTAAACCTGTCGGCAAATGCGTTATTCTTATAGCGGAATCAGTCTTATTTACATGCTGCCCGCCCGCCCCTGATGAGCGGTAAGTGTCAATCCTTAAATCATCCATCTTTATTTCAACATCAACTTCTTGGGCTTCCGGCAAAACCGCAACTGTGACAGCCGATGTATGCACTCTGCCGGACGCTTCCGTATCAGGAACTCTTTGCACTCTGTGAACGCCTCTTTCAAATTTAAAATATTTCCAAACATTATTTCCATTGATTTCAAAGACAATTTCTTTAAACCCGCCAAGCCCTGTGGGATTTGAATCTATTATCTCGTGTTTCCAGCCGTTTCTTTCAGCAAATCTTGTATAGAGCCTATATAGTTCTCCGGCAAAAAGAGCGGCTTCATCTCCGCCTGTTCCCGCGCGGATTTCCATTATTATATTTTTATTATCGTTAGGGTCTGGCGGTATGAGCAAAATTCTGATATTTGCTTCTAATTGCGTCTTTTGAGCGATTAGACTGTTATATTCTTCAACAGCCATCTCTTTTATTTGAGCATCGTCGGAGTTTTTTAATTCTTCACTGTCTTTTATATCGTCAAGAAGTTTTTGATATTTCTCATAAATTTGAGATATAGGTTCAAGATAGGAATGTTGTTTAGAAAGTTCCATATATTGAACGCGGTCTGACATTATAGACGGGTCGCCGAGTTTCTTTTCTATTTCTTTAAATTGAGAGTTTAATGATTTTAATTTTTCTATACACATAATTAAAAAAGCAGAACCGCTTTTTAAAAAGCGATTCTGCCTATTGTATTTTCCTTATTTTATTTTTTCTCTTTTTTAGCGTCTTTCTTTGTAGGTTTTGCTTTTTTGGGAGAAGTTGTGAGGATTTTACCAGTAGTTTTTTTAGGTTTAGCGGTTGTTTTGCGGACTGCTTTCTTTCTAACTATGGTCTTACCTTCTGTTGAAGCAAATCTCTTTTGGAATTTCTCAACTCTTCCAGCCGTATCTATCAATTTTTGTTTACCAGTATAAAACGGATGACAATTTGAACAGATTTCCAATTTAATAATAGGTTTTGTAGAGCGGGTTGTAAAAGTATATCCGCAAGCGCAAGTCACAACGCAATCTTCGTATTTGGGGTGAATTCCTTCTTTCATTTTGTATTTCTCCTTTTTTCATATTGCCCCTCTCCATTAGGAAAAACCGCTGTAAAGCGGAGGATGAGGAATGTAAAGCGTTCATTTATTTTTGGATTCATTGACGCGGTTTATAGCAAAAATCAGGCGGTTTAGTCAATTTTTGGATTTACTATCGCCTCTTTTGTTATCATGGGCTTCAGCAATCTCCACCGTTTTGTTTGTTCACATTGTTCGGTGAAATACGGCTCAAACATGCAAGCGGCGGCGCAGATTATAGATTTGACAATTCCATCTGCTTTAAGAAATCCGCATTTGATTTTGACGAAAGCATTCTTTTGCTCAATTCTTCCATAACTTCTATAGAGTTCATAGACTGCATCCATTTGCGAAGAACCCACATCTTGCTTTTTTCTTCTTCTGTGAGCAGCAATTCCTCTTTTCTTGTGCCTGAACGAAGCAAATCTATCGCGGGGAAAATCCTTCTATCTGATATTTTCCTGTCAAGATAGACTTCGCAATTTCCCGTGCCTTTAAATTCTTCAAAAATAACATCGTCCATTCTGCTGCCTGTCTCAACAAGGGCGGTTCCTATTATAGTAAGGCTGCCGCCTTCTTCTATGTTTCTTGCCGCGCCGAAAAATCTTTTAGGTTTTTGCAAAGCGTTAGAATCAAGACCTCCTGAAAGCACTCTTCCGCTAGAAGGAATCGCGGTATTGTAAGCCCTTGCAAGTCTTGTGATAGAGTCAAGCAAAACAACTACATCTTTGCCGTTTTCAACCATTCTTTTTGCTTTTTCTATCACCATTTCAGCAACTTGAATATGTCTGTCGGAAGGCTCGTCAAAAGTTGAAGACACCACTTCTCCTTTTACAGACCGCTGCATATCTGTAACTTCCTCAGGTCTTTCATCTATCAAAAGAACCATAAGAGTGATGCCGGGATTATTCGTTGTGATAGCATTGGCAATTTTTTGAAGTAAAACAGTTTTACCAGTTCTCGGAGCCGCATTTATTAAAACTCTTTGCCCTTTGCCTATAGGCACGAGTAAATCTATAATTCTTGTGGACACCTCATCTTTTTTTGTTTCTAAAACTATTTTTTCTTCAGGATAAAGAGGGGTTAAATTATCAAAAAAAGCGCGGTCTCTTATATGCTCAAGGTCTTCTATGCCGTTTATGGATTTCACTTGTAAAAGAGCATAGAATCTTTCCGTTTCTTTTGGCTTGCGTATATATCCGGCGACCGTATCCCCCTTTCTTAAAGCGAATTTTTTAATTTGAGAAGGAGATATATATATATCATCAGGACCCGGCAGATAATTGTATTCAGAAGAACGCAAAAAACCAAACCCATCCGGCAAAATTTCCAACACGCCCTCGTCATAAAGAGAGTCTTGGTCTTTTGCTTTTGCCGCAAGAATTTTTGCGATAAGTTCTTGTTTTCTCAAACTCGTCGCGCCGTCAATTTTCAATTCTTTTGCAACTTTAACCAAGTCTGCAAGCGTCCTTTTGGATAATGCAGACACATCAACGGCAGTTTCCTTTTCTACAAGTTTTTCTGCGGTTTTTCCCGCAATTTTTTCCATAGTTTTTTCTTGTTGTTTTTCCACTAATCCTCCCAAAATATAGTCTTATTATTTTTTAAACGCAATAAGACCCCTGCGACTATACTGCTAAAACGATTGTTTTTAATGTTTTTCGATTTATCATTGATTTTTGATTTTGCGAATAGATTTGTTTCTTTCCAAGGAAATCCTAAGATGTTTTGGATTTGTTTTTAATTATTTGTCTGATTTAATGATGCGTAATTTATCAAAAATATATATTAAAGTCAATTTTTCGCATTTAATCATATAAAATGACGCCGAAATGCGTGTGTTTGAAAAATTTTCTTTATAAATGCTAAAATCCGCCGCATTTTTTAAATTTAATAAGTCGGTTTCTTGAGGGGAATTAATGTCTAAGTTAACAATTTTGAAATACGGCGACCCAATTTTAAGAAAAAAATCTATTGAAATAAAAGATATTACACAAGATATAAAAAAACTCGCCTTTGATATGCTTGAAACAATGTATGCGGCGCCCGGCGTTGGTCTTGCCGCTCCTCAAATCGGCGTCAATATACGGCTTTTGGTAGTTGATATTAACCCGCCTGATAAAAAAAATCCTTTGATTATGCTCAATCCCGTCATTATTAAAGCGGAAAATAAAATAGATATGGAGGAAGGATGTCTTTCTTTTCCGGGTTTTTATGAGGCAGTCAAGAGATTTGAATATGTTGATGCCGAATATGCAACATTGGACGGAAAGCGGAAAACTATTTTGGCAAACGGTTTTTTGTCAAAGGCTATTCAGCATGAAATAGACCATTTAGATGCAAAACTCTTTATAGATTATTTGGCGGATTGGAAGAGAAAAGCAGTTGAAAAAGAAATAAAAAGAAAGAAAAAAGTTGGTCAATGGTGAAAATTATATTTTTTGGAACCTCAAATATATCAAAAATTTTTTTAGAAAACTTATATCAAAACGAGCGCGAAATATTATGTATAACAATGCCGGACAAAGCCGCATTGCGCGGACAAAAACTTAATTATCCCGCCGTTAAATCATTCGCCATAGAAAATCAAATCCCTTATATGCAGCCTCAAAAATTTGAAGATGACATTAAATCTCAAATAGAAAATTTTAAACCTGCATTAGGAATTGCCGTCGCTTATGGAAAAATAATCCCCGATTTCATATTTAATATCCCGAAATTAAAAACTTTTAATATTCATTTTTCATTATTGCCAAAATATCGCGGCGCGGCTCCCGTCCAATACGCGCTTTGTAACGGCGAAACAGAAACCGGCGTCACTTCATTCTTTTTAGAAAAATCTCTTGACAGCGGCGATATAATAATTCAAAAAAAAATCTTAATAGCCGTCAAAGACAATGCCGAAACTCTTTTTGAAAAATTGACGCCATTGGGTATTGACACAATGAATGAGTCAATAGAAATTCTTGCAAATACAAAATATATTCCCAAAAAACAAATTGGAATCCCCTCTTTTGCGCCTATAATCAAAAAAGAAGACGGTTTGATTGATTGGAGCAAAAATGCCGTTGAAATCAACAACAAAATAAAAGGTTTATATTTATGGCCGTCTGCATTTAGTTATATTGCGAGCGGCAAATCCGCAGGCAAAAGAATAAAAATAATGGAAGCCGACATCATAGAAGCCGATATAAAAAATAAGAGTCCAGCGTATATAACGGATATTGAAAAAACCGAAGGTTTTATAGTCTCTTGCGGCATAGGCAAATTGTTAATAAAAGCGGTTCACCCGGAAAATAAATCAAAAATGAGCGCATGGGATTTTTTGCAAGGCAGACAGATAGGAATAGGAGATTATTTTAAATAAACGGTCGCCTTTGCAAGATTATCGTTTGTCGTCATTGCGCGGTCATTGTCTTTGCAGTTTTATCAATAGCGTTTCTTGCGGGAATCCGTTGCCGTTGCTGTTGTCGTTGTCGTTAAAATGAAAAGGGAGTTTTATATGAGATTATCCTCAAAATCAACTTATGCGCTTTCGTGTATAATGTTTATGGGAAAAAACAAAGCCTCAAAAAAACAAGTTACAATAACAGAACTTTCCGATAGATTAGAAATATCGAAAATTTATTTAGAGCAGGTTTTCGCTCTATTAAAAAGGGCAAAACTTGTAACTTCTACAAAAGGCGCGCAAGGCGGATATAGCCTGTCTAAACAACCTAAAAATATGACTGTGTATGAAATTCTATACGCCACAGAAATATCAATGTTTGAAAAAACTCCAAAAAGCAAATCACAAGATGACTCCACAATAGAGCAAACTTTGCGAAAAACAGTCTATTGCAAATTAGACGACGCCGTAGAAAACACGCTATCCAAAATAACCCTCGCGGATTTATTGACAGAATTAGAAACAATAGAATCCGAAGAAGGATATATGTATAATCTATAAAATTCCGCCATCTGAGTCGCAAAACCCCATCGCAACGGATCTATATGTATATGCTGCATTCTGGAAAAACGAAACAGACGGGGCAATGGTTCAGATCTCTATCGGGATATGAATATATGTCCTATAACGCGAACTATGATTAAATTTTAGTTACACGCATATATTGCGATAGTGAAATAACTTTTTAAAGAATTTTTGAAAATCACTATTGCGTATCAAAATTTTTGCCGTGTTTTTGACATTGTCGCTAATCTTTATCCGAAAATTAGCGCTTGACGGCAGTTTGCCATAAAAATGAACTCGAAAAAATGACAAGAATAATTTTTCATTATTATAATACTTGTGAATTATCTGTCATTTCTCGTAAAAATTTGTATTTTTTTTCAATTTATGTATAATGCGCCCGCAGTTGATGAAGACGGCTTTGAGCCGTCTTTTATTTTTGAGAGGGTATCAGATGCAAAAAGCGCTGGAAATTGAAGAGTATTTATCAAAAAATTTGAAAAATGAAGAAATTGAAATAACTGATATTGAGTATGTTAAAGAAAACGGCAATTGGGTTTTAAGGATTTTTATAGACAAAAACGGCGGCGTGAATATGAACGATTGTGAAAAAGCAAGCCTAAAATTTAGCGCAGAACTTGATGAAAGCGGTATTTTGAACGAGCCTTATATTTTAGAAGTGTCGTCTCCGGGTATAGATAGAGCGCTAAAGAAAGAGAAAGATTTTAAAAGATTTGTCGGTTCTCAAGTCCGTTTGCAAACGATTACTCCGATAGACAATCAAAGAAATTTTCTCGGTGTTTTACTTTCTTTTGAAAACAATATAATTAAAATCAACGATGTTACAAACGGAATTAAAGAAATGAACTTTTCGGGTATAAGAAAAGCAAATATAGAACCAAACATATAAACGGAGGATTTTTAAATGTCAGAAAACAGCGAACTTTTACATGCGCTTGACCAAATAGAGAAAGATAAGAATATCCCGAAATCAGAAATTTTAAATGTGATAGAGAATGCTCTTGTGTCGGCATATAAAAAACATGTCGGGAAAAATGTAAATGTAGAGGCAAAAGTAAATCTTGAAACGGGCGAAATGTCGGCAAATGTCGTCAAAGCGGTTGTAGAAAAAATTGAAAATCCGCTTATGGAAATAGATTTGAGCGAAGCAAAAAAAATCAATGAAGATATAGAAGTCGGCGGAGAGATTAGAATTCCTCTTGAAACTCAAGATTTCTCCCGTATTGCCGCGCAGACTGCAAAGCAAGTGATAGTTCAAAAAATTAGAAAATCTGAAAAAGACGCGCTATATGAAGAGATGAAAGGAAAAGTAGGACAAATCGTCAACGGCGTGATATTTCGCATCGCAAACAGAAATATTATTGTTGATTTAGGAAAAACAGAGGCGATACTTCCAATAAGCGAGCAAGTCTTTAAAGAGAAGTTTACAATAGGACAGCATATAAGAACGGTGATAACTGGAGTTGATAAAGGCATCAAAGGACCTCTGACTATTCTATCAAGGACTACTCCTGAACTTGTAAAAAAACTTTTTGAACTTGAAGTTCCAGAAATATATGAAAAAGTTGTGGAAATAGTAAACATAGTCAGAGAGCCTGGAATGCGCACCAAAATAGCCGTAATATCTCATAATCCGAAAGTTGACCCCGTTGGCGCGTGCGTCGGCATCAAGGGCGCGAGAGTTAAACCTATAATAGACGAAATTCGCGGAGAAAGAATAGATTTAATCCCCTATTCTACAGATATAGACAAATATATAACTTCAGCATTTTCTCTCGCTAAAGTATCGCAAGTAAATATTCTTTCTCAAGAAAAAAAGCAGGCTGAGGTTATAGTGCCTGACGATATGCTTTCTCTCGCTATAGGCAAAGGCGGACATAATGTCAGGCTTGCGGCAAAACTTACAGGCTGGCATATAGATGTCCGCTCTGAAAAACAAATACAAGAAGAAAACAAAGAAAAAGCCGATACTCAACAACAAGAAGCGGTTGCGGACTTAGAAAAACTTGAAGGAATTACGGCAAAATCTATAGACACGCTTGCTAAAGCCGGTTTTACAGATATTGAAAAATTAAAAACTTTAAGTATTGAAGATTTGATGACTTTGCCTGGAATTGGCGAGAAGACGGCTGAAAAAATTATCAAAGCTGCTCAAAACAGCGGTTTATAAAAAGAGGATTTTATGGCTGCAAAAGCAAAAAAAGACAAAGAAGAAATAAAATCTAAGAAAAGCAGCGTCTCATCTTATGGTAAAAAAAGCGATAAGGCGAGTTCCTCTGCGCCTAAAAAATCTTCTGCCGTTAAGAAAGCGCCAAAGACTGTAAAAATTACAAAGGCTTCCGCTGTTACAGATGTGGAAAAGCCCAAAACCCATAAAAAAACAACTGCAAAAAAAACAACGGATAAGCGTAAAGAAATCGAAACGCCCGTTGAAAAACCAGAACAAAAATCTATACAAACTCAAACTCCAAAACCGATAATAGAAACTCCAAAAGAAATAGAAATAGAAATCAAACAAGAATCGTTTATCCAACAACAATCTGTTCCTATTCCAGTTAAAGAAGAAAAAAGCGCTCCAAAATCTACCCTGCTTGCCTCTGAAGAACCCATAGTAAAAGAAAAAATAGAAATAAACGAATTGATAAATGTCAGAACTTTAGCTGAAAAAATGAATAAAAAAGCAGGCGAAGTGTTGATGAAACTTCTCGCTATGGGCAGCATGGCTACAATCAATCAAAGATTAGACATAGATGTCGCTATTCTTTTATCTAATGAATTTGGTTTTGAAGCGGTTTTATCATCGCTTTATTCTGAAGAAGAAAAAGAAGTTGAAGCGGCGGAAGACCCGTCAAAATTGAAACCTCGTTTTCCAATCGTCACTATTATGGGTCATGTTGACCACGGCAAAACTTCTCTTCTTGACACTTTGAGAAAAAGCCATATAGCCGAGAAAGAGTTCGGCGGTATAACTCAACACATAGGCGCATATAAAGTTAAAACAAATACCGGCGGATATATAACTTTTCTTGACACTCCCGGACATGAGGCTTTCACCGCTATGCGTTCAAGAGGGGCGCAGGCTACCGATATTGTAATTTTGGTTGTATCGGCGGCAGACGGAGTAATGCCTCAAACAATTGAAGCTATAAATCATGCTAAAGACGCGGATGTTCCTATAATAGTCGCTATAAATAAAATAGATTTGCCCGCAGCCGACCCGCAAAAAATCAAACAGGAATTAAGTTCCTATGGACTTCTTGCCGAAGATTGGGGCGGAAAAACAATAATGGTTGAGATATCGGCAAAAAAGCAAATCAATATAGAATTGCTTTTAGAAAATGTTTTGCTCCAAGCGGAGATGATGTCTTTAAAAGCCAATCCAGATAGACCTGCCGACGGCATAGTGATAGAAGCAAAATTGGATTCAAGAAAAGGAACCACAGTCACTTTGCTTGTTAAAAGAGGCACGCTTAAAATCGGAGATACGATAGTAGTAGGCACGACTTACGGGAAAATCAAAGCAATGTCTGACGAATACGGTAAAAGATTGCAAGCCGCTCCTCCAAGTTCTCCCGTGGAGGTTTTGGGAATAAATGAGCCGCCTCAATCGGGCGATAAATTTGTTGTAATCAAAGACGAACATCAAGCAAGAGAAATTGCTCAATCAAGAAAAGAAAAAGACAAAGCCTCTTCTCAAAGACCAAAACACAAACTATCTCTTGAAGATATAAGCGCGGGCAAAACAAAAAATCTAAAAATCATTTTAAAAGCCGATGTTCAAGGTTCGCTTGGCGCATTATGCGATGCTTTGGAGAGACTATCAACTTCTGAAATAGATTTGAAAATCATACATAGAGGAGCGGGATCTATCACTGAGTCCGATGTGTCATTAGCGGTAGCGTCCGACGCGCTCATAATAGGTTTTAATTTAAGACCAGACGCTTCAGTAGAAAAAATGGCTGATTCGGAAGGCGTAAGCATTCATGTATATAGAATTATTTATGATTTGATAGCGGATGTCAGAGCCGCTATGGAAGGATTGCTTGACCCCGATATGAAAGAAAAAGTTGTGGGCAAAGCCTCTGTAAAACAAGTGTTTAAATTGTCAAGCGCAGGCTCAATTTTAGGATGTTTGGTTATAGAAGGGACTGTTCAAAGACGCGGCAGAGCAAGGCTTTTAAGAGATAATGTAATCATTTTTGAAGGCAATATATCGTCGTTAAAGAGATTTAAAGAAGATGTAAAAGAAGTTGAGAAAGGTTATGAATGCGGCATAGGTCTCGAAAATTTTAACGATGTGAAAGTTGGGGATATAATAGAAACTTTCATCACTGAAAAAATTGCAAGAAAATTAGGATAATCTTATGAAAGATTATAAACGCTCTCAAAGAGTGGCGGTTCTTATACAGCATGAATGCGCGGATATTATTAGAGACTTAAAAGATTTAAACGCCGCGATTGTCACTATTATGGGAGTCCGTTTGACAGACGATTTATTGACTTGCGCAATAGATTATTCAGTTTTTGGCGGACATGAAGAAAAAGAAAAAGCCGCTAAAATTTTAAACGCTAATTTAAAGGAAATCAGGCATCAACTCGCAATAAGGCTTAATTTGAGGCGCACTCCCACAATATCTTTTTATTATGACGATACAAATGAAAAAGCCTCAAAAGTATTTGATATTTTGAAGAAAATAGAAGATGAAAAAACAAATAAATAAATCAGACCTCAAAAAACTCGCCAAAATTTCGCAAATCATAAAACAATCAAAAACATTCTTTATAGCGGGACATAGCAAACCCGACGGAGACAGTTTAGGCGCCGCTTTCGCATTGCGTTCAATGTTGCATAAATTGGGCAAAAAGGCGGAAGTTTATTGTTTAGATAAAATTCCGCCCAGCCTTTCTTTAATCAAACCTTTTTCGCAAGTAAAAACCTCTGTAAAAAAATCAGATCTTTTCGATTGCGCAATAATCCTTGAATCTTTAAATTTTGAAAGAATGGGAAACATCATCTCTGCGCAGCAAGCGAAAAAAATAATAAATATAGACCATCATCTTTTATACGGCAATTTTGCCGATGTAAATTATGTCGTCGCCGATAGTTCTTCGGTGTCTGAACTAGTTTTAAATCTTTTTGAATTTATGAAAATCAAACCCAATAAAGAAGAGACTCAAAATCTATATATAGGTCTTGTGACGGATACGGGTTATTTTAAACAGGCAAATACCAATGCAAATTCTCATATAGCCGCTCAAAAACTGCTTTCTTTGGGAGTTTCCCCTGATTTTGTAGAGCGGAACATTTTTTCACAAAAAACTTTATCATCTTTAAATCTGCTCGGCGCGGCTTTAGCAAATATCAAAATTTGGCAAGAGTTAAAAACCGCTTATATGATTATAGACCAAAAAATGTTTAAAAAAACAAAATCGTCTCAATCCGATATAGAAGGCATAATATCTTATTCTTTAAAACTCAAAGGGATTAAAGCGGGCGTTTTATTTGTTGAAGAAGAAAAAAACAGCATAAAAGTAGGATTTCGCTCTCATAAAGAATTTGACGTTTTAAGCATAGCGAAAAAATTCGGAGGCGGCGGACACAAAAATGCCGCAGGCTGCGTAATCAAAAAAGATTTAAACTCCGTAATTAAAATAATCAAAGGCGCTTTTAATGCAAGATAATGATTTTTCAGGTATGTTATTATTAGATAAACCGATAGGCATTGCTTCTTTTAAAGCCGTTTATATCATTAGAAAAACTCTCAACGCCAAAAAATGCGGACATTGCGGAACTTTAGATCCAATAGCAAGCGGGTTGCTATTAGTTTTAATCAATAAAGCGGCAAAATTGCAAGATAAATTTATGAAACAAGACAAAGTATATTCCTCTTCATTTTTACTTGGAACTACGACGGACTCATTAGATTTAAGCGGCAAAATTATAGAGCAAAAAGATTTCAGTAAAATAAAATTAGACGATATTAAGAAAGCCATAAAAACTTTTATCGGCGAAATAGAACAAATTCCCCCAATGTTTTCCGCTATTAAAATAGGCGGCAAGCGCTTATATAAACTCGCAAGACAAGGCATAAGCATTGAAAGAAAGCCAAGAAAAGTTAAAGTTCACAATATAGAAATTCTTTCTTTTGCGCCGCCGATTTTAAATTTGCGCATAGAATGTTCAAGCGGAACTTATATAAGAACTTTATCCGACGATTTAGGAAAAGTATTAGGCTGCGGAGCGGTTGTCCAAGGTTTAAGAAGAGAAAAAATCGGAAATTTTGACATCAAAGACGCGATAAATCAAGATGATTTTAGAAATATAGACAAAATAAAAAACAAAACAATACCCATGTCGTCATTGTTGTAGCCATTAGTCGTCAATTGCGGGCTTGACCCGCAATGACGACGCAGACACAAGTCAAATTCGCAGGCAATGACATAGTCACAGATTAAACCCGCAATTACAATGCCAGAAACTATAATAACAGCAAGGTATATATGAAAAATAAAAAATCTGTAATCACCATAGGAACCTTCGACGGCATACACAAAGGACATTTGCTTCTTATAAAAAAAACCATAGATATAGCCGCCAAAAAGCATTTAAAAAGCATTATCATCGCATTAGAAAAGCCCGCCAAAAATTCAAGAGAACTTTTAACGACCATTGAAGAAAAAAAAGAAATTCTAAAAACTTTATCGCCTGATAAATTTATAATTTTTCCCATATCTCCCGGATTTTTGTCCACAAGCGCGCAAGAATTTTTTGATAAATTTCTAATAAGCGATTGTAAGATGCAAACTCTTGTATGCGGACAAGATTTTACTTTCGGAAAAAATAGAGAAGGCAATATCAATTGGCTAAAAAAGAGAACAAAAGAGCGCTCAATAGACTTAAAAATTATCCCCCCTCTCAAAATATCAGGCAGAAAAATCTCGTCATCGCAAATCCGTCGATTGTTAAAATCAAGCCAAGTAGAAAAAGCAACTCGTCTTTTGGGCAGACCTTATACCATAGATGGAATACATTTTAGAGAAAAAGGCATTGCTGCAAAGATGGGATTTCCTACCATCAATCTAAAAACAGACCCTTCAAAACTGATTCCATGCGGCGTATTTGCAAGTTTAATTGTCTACAAAAATCAACTTTTTCCCTCAATTGCCAATATAGGTTATAGACCAACTCTATATAAAACAAAAACGCTCTCCACAGAAGTTCATCTATTAGATTTTAAAGGCGTATGGAAAATCAAAAAAGTTAAAGCGGCGCTTTTAAAAAAAATAAGACCTGAGAAAAAATTCTCAAGTATAAGAACGCTGCAAGCGCAAATTCAAAAAGACATTCAAATAGCAAAAAAATACTTTTCTTTATTGTAATACATAATAACATCGCTAAAAACTTATTTTTGCCTCTTGCCGCCATTCTGCTTTTTGTCTTTTGTTGTCATTGCGCGCAAAATCGCAGAATCTCTATGTAATAAACTCCTTTTTACCGCTAACAACAAAGGCTTGAAAAACGGCATAAAATGGATTCTGCGGTTTCGCGCGCGGTGACGGGCAATAATAATACCGCTAAACAGTTTTAATTTGATTTTATCACGAAAGACAGATAGGAAAAACGGTAAAGACGATTAAAAATAAACAACAAAAATGACAACCCCAAATGTAGAGACGCGCTATACGCGCGTCTTAATCCAGAAGCCAAAAATAAAAACGATAACCCAGAAAACAACGATGCGTTCCGCGTTGCCCCCCTCCCTAACCATCTCCTTTCATGCGGCTGGGATAACAGTGAAGATTGCGGGTCTTGACCGCAAATCCAAACCGCAAGACGGATTTATGGTTTAAAGTCAAATTTATTTGGAGAGGTCAGACATGCGGGTCTGCCCTATGAATTTTGAAATTGTTTTGTTTGTTTTTCCGTCGGATAAATTTCTTATTATTGTCGACAACAAAGTAAAGACGGACGGGTTTGAACTCCTCCTACAAGGTTCGGGTTGACGATGGGAGACGCGCGTATAGCGCGTCTCTATATTCATTTTTTTCGATTCGTTTTTGTCATTTGTTTTTAATTTCCTTTGCCATCTTTTCTCTATTCTCTCTCTGCTTTTTCCATTCCCTAACAATGTTGCGCTGTATTGTCGTTTTGCGCTCCTTGCGCGGTCGTTGCCGTTGTCGTTATCCCCTTTTGCGCAACTTGCGAGAAGCCGTTAGCCGTTTGTTCGTTTTCGTGGCGTGTCAAATCATTTAAAAATGACACCGAAAGTGATGATATAAATATGTGTAAAATATCATAAGAAATGACACCGAAAAGGATGAATATAGTTTCAAATTCTTAGAGCAAATTGTTGTTGCTGTTGTCGTTGTCGTTGTTGTTGTCGTCGTCGTCGTTGTTGTTGTCGTTGTTGTTGTTGTCGTTGTCGTTGTCGTTGTTGTTGTTGTTGTCGTCGTTGTCGTCGTCGTTGTTGTCGTTGTTGTGTCTTTAA
>JAITTG010000015.1 GCA_031287095.1 Candidatus Parendomicrobium reticulitermitis
CACAAACACAAACACAAACACAAACACAAACACAAACACAAACACAAACACAAACACAAACACAAACACAAACACAAACACAAACACAAACACAAACACAAACACAAACAGCATATAAATAATAATTTTTCCCAACGAAATGCAAACCCAAACAGAAAGTGGATTCTTGTTCCCGACAGAAACACTCGGGAATAACGCTTTTTTCAGAAATGACGAATTTTTAAATGGATTTTGCGGCGCATAATAACAATGCTTATCTATTTTTATGTGTCGGTTGCGCAAGAGGTATAATGCCTAAAACTTGCCAAATCATTTAAAAAATGACAGCGAAGACAAAACAACGGCAACATCTTCTCGAAAGAATAGCCGCTGCGCGATAAATAAAGAGCGCATATATGGCGGCGGGAGCGAGATGGCGTGCTCTCTTTCCTTAAACAAAGACAATGACTATAAAAGGAGTGCAAAACAACAAGAGATTTTGTATCAAAAAACATAGTTATAGTTGTTGTCTTTTTTGCATCCCTTGCGTGGTCATTGTTGCGGCAGTTGTTTTTATCTCCATTAGCGTTCCTTATGAGAGACCGTTGCCGTTACTGTTGCAAAAATTTGAAAAAGTTCGCCTAAAAATGTTATATATCGCTTATGAAATCGCTAAAAATTGTCTGTTTTATTATTGTTTTTGGAATTATTTTTAATTCTTGCGGGGGGACTTCTTATCATAAGGAAAAACTTACTGAAGAATTGCAAAGTCTTGTTAAAAAAGAATTGAAAATGAATTCTCAAGCCTTTATTGTTGGAAATACTATTTATCTTGATATTGAATTAAGCGGTATTGCCAAAAAGCAAGATGAAATGAAGTATTCTTTTGAGTTAATAAATGAGGCTTTTAGCATTATGACAAGGGTTGTTTTAAGCAGTGATTCTGATGTTAAATTTGCAGTGGTAAACGCTTATCCAAAAGACAAAAGCATAGTTTTTAGAATAATAGAAAACATTGACGATGTTAAAAATTATTATTATCTGCGCATTTCAAAAAACGATTTTACTAATAGAAGCATTATTGAAATAGACGGTCCTCAAAATGCCAAATTCTCAATAGAAGATAGGCATGATATAAGTATAGACGAGTTTGCAGGAAGGCTTATAGCATCTTATATTATGTCTGATATTCGTTCAAACCCTCTCTTTGCGGCGGCTGTGTCCAATATCAACTTGAGATTTTTACAAGTTGAGAATAAAACATTATATTTATCGGCAAATACCGATATAATAAGCGAAGCGAGAGAAGTTTTAAAACTCTCTTTGCGGCAAGAGGCTTCAAATTTCTTAAAGAAATACGAAACCGCAGACATTAGATTGATTAAAGTGATAGGAAATGGGAAAAAACCGATTTTGGATTTATTTTTGTGATTTTGCTCTTGCGGCTATTCTTTTATTGTCTTTTACTTTTTTAAGATGAGCTATATAAGCGCTAAAAGTTACCACTCTTCCCGTTGCGCTTATCCACGCATAAGAAGCCATAGTATCGTTAAATTTAATTTTTGAAAAAGGTCCGTCTGCGCCGTTGGCGCTAAACCAAGCTGACCCGATGATATTTTTTCCTCTTACTCTTTTTCCATATTCAGCTAAATGATTCATAACGAGCCTTTCAGCCGTAGCCGCAGGCGGACGCGTGGTGATGAAATTTATATGTAAGGTGTCTGCCATACCTTCGCTTTTCCTTTTATAATCAATAACATAGTCTGTTCCGCTAACATAATCGCCAAAAGAGACAACGCTAAAACTCAAAATCAGAACTATAATAGATAAAAATACTTTTTTCATTGTGAATTTTCCCCTTTTTGATGTATTTTTGAGATGCTGATTTTATCATACAAGCATTTTTGTTTCAAGCAGTGGTAACAGCAACGGTTTCTCACAAGTTGCGCAAAGGAAAAATAACTATCACGGTAACGCAAGTGAGGCAAGAAAGGCGGCGGTAACGGCAACGGCGAACAGATTCTAGCAAGCGACAGTCGCCGCGCGATGAATAAAGAGCGCAAGTCTGGCGGCGGGCGTGAGATGGTGAATGCACTCTCCTTAAACAAATACAACGGCAATAGCAATAGCGTTAGTCTTGTCGTTTTGCGTCCCTTGCATTGTTGTTGCCATTTTATCTTTTTGCGCAACTTGCGAGAAGCCGTTAGTCGTTGCTGTTGCCGTTGTTTTGTTTTCGGCATCATTTTTTAAATGATTTGATATAAAAATCAATCTACATTTGTTTTTATCGCTTATTTTTAATTCTCTTTGCCGTCTTTTCTCTTTCATCTTTTTTCTCTGTCTGTTAAAATTGACAAAAAGGGACTTTTATGATAGTTGTAGTTCACATCTACATTATCAAGTGGATGATAGCAATACAGAGCGGCATTTTTCGTTCATTTTTCAGTTAAAACTAAACAGGAGGAACAAAATGATTCACAAATTATTTGACATCACAGGCAAAAAGGCGGTTGTTACAGGCGGAACTCGCGGTTTAGGTTTTAGTATGGCAGAAGGGCTTATGGAGGCGGGATGCGAAGTTGTTATTATCGGCTCTTCGGATAAAGTTGTAGATGTTGTCAAAGGTTTTAAAGATAAAGGCTTTAAATGCGGCGGTATTAAAGGCGATTTAGGAAATCGCAAAGATGCGGTTTCGTCTTTTGAAGAGGCTGTGAAATTTTTAGGCAATGACATTGATATTTTAGTAAGCGCGGCAGGCATTCAGCGCAGACATCCTTTTGAGGAATTTCCTATTTCTGAATTTGACGAGGTTTTGGCAGTTCATTTGAATGCCGTTTTCATTCAAACTCAATTGGCAAGCTGTATTATGCTCAAGAAGGGATATGGCAAAATCATCAATGTAGCGTCTATGTTATCCTTTTTCGGAGGACAGACTGTAGCGGCTTATGCGGCGGCAAAAGGCGCCATAGCCCAAATGACAAAAGCGATGTCCAATGATTTATTTGCCAAAGGCATAAATGTAAATGCTATAGCCCCGGGCTATATGGCGACAGAAATGAACAGCGCGCTTTTAGCAAACAAAGAAAGATTAGCCCAAATATCAGTCCGCATCCCCGCAGGAAGATGGGGCAATGGCAATGATATGAAAGGCGCAACGCTATTCTTATCCTCACCTGCCAGCGACTACCTTGGCGGAGTAATTCTCCCCGTTGACGGCGGATACTTGGTAAAATAAGTAATAGGGCGCGTTGGGATGGATGCTTTGCCTTTTGGCATCTTTTAATATTGTAGGAGCGGGTTTCAAACTTGCTCCTACGCCATATAGACAAATCCCGCCAAAATCCATTCAAAATACTTCACGCAAGTTCAATAAATCTTTTATAGAGACGCGCTATATGGCGTCTTTCAATGTTGGCAAGAAATATTTGTCATTCTGGGCATAAGTCGCAAAACCAACTCATCTTATGTAGTTCTTCAAGCCTTTATTGTCAGTTGTAAAAGCAAATTTGAGAAAATGGATTCTGTGATAAAATTGCGGCTATGTGCAATCTCAACTCCGCCGCAGGACGCGCAATGACAACAACAGCAAAAGCGGGAGAGGGAGAGGAAGAGGTAAGAAAAGAGAGTTTATGAAAAAAACAGTATTTTTTAATATGAACCAACTTGGGGATTTGATTTTTGCTTTGCCTGTCATTTTAGCGGCTAAGGCTTGCGGGGAGCAAGTATATTGTATTGTTAAATCATCTTTTGCGCCTATTTTACAAAAGGCGGAATTGATAGACGGTTTTATTGATAAAAGTTTGCCTTTTGTCCAACTTGTCAAAGCAATTAAATCTTATAAATTTGACAGAGCTATTCTTTTTTCCGAATCTCCCTCGTCTCTTTTGGCGGCTTATATATCGCAAATCAAGGAAAGGATTGGGTTTGATAGCGCGCTTTTAAGTTTTTTGCTTACGAAAACTGCTCAAAAAAGCGGAGTTCCATCCCTTTTCAACAATAATAGATTGGGTATAGCGGCTGGGTTTGCAAATATAAAAAGCGGATATACAGATATTGTTAAAATCCCGAAATTTAATATAGAAAGCGTCCAAAATTGGCTGTCTCAACAAGGCGTCAATTCTCAAAATACTATTGTTTTTTCCATAGGGGCAAGCAAGAGAAGAAAAGATAAATGCCTACCCAAGAAAATTTGGGCTGAAATTATCGATGAAATGAGCGGACGGGGTTTTTCTTGCATATTATCAGGCGCGCCTTATGAAAAGGACGATATGCAAGATTTGGCTGATTTGTGCGTCCAAAAACCAAAAATTTTTGACGCTCCAAAAGGAATTTTAGACAGCGCGGCTCTTTTAAAAATTAGCCGCTTATTTATAGGTATAGATTCCGGCGCTATGCATCTTGCTGCGGCTGTTGGGACAAAATGTTTGGGGATTTTTGCCAAAACCGACCCTTTGCAAATAGGACCTATGCCTTTGGCTCACCATATAATAGTTCAAAAAGATTATATTTACGATTTTAAAGCGCAAGATATAATTTCGCAGGCTGTGATCTGTCTTAAATAGATTTATGTGCGTATATATATTTGTTTTATACTAACAAATAATGTAAAATTCGCCGTCAATTGATAGAAAATCATCAAAAAGGAGCGGTTTTGCGCCACTCGCTTGTCGCTTTGTAGCGTTCTCTCTCATAAGAGAGGAGAAATATGAAAAAAGGAGTATTTTTAATGAGCAAATTAAGCAATAGCAATTCGTATAGATTGTATGAGTTTATCCAACCTTTTTTGACTTATAGCATCCCTTTAGAAACGGAACTTCCAGAAAAAAAAGTATTAGTTTTAGCGCCTCATCAATGCGATGAGGCTATTGGCTGCGCTGGAACGATTTTGCAACATTATAAAAAAGGCGGAATTGTAGAAATCGCATATTGCACAAACGATACCCCGGAGAGAATGAAAGAGGCTGAAAAAGCCGCGTCCTTACTTGGCGCTAAGAAAAATCATTTCTTGCAATTTTCTATAAAAGGGCTTAAAGAAAATAAAGAGTTTTGCGAAAGTCTTATAAAACTGTTTAGCAGAGTTCAACCTGAAGTAGTTTTCTTGCCTTTTTGGTTTGACAATCATCAAGACCATGTGGCATTGTCAAAAGCGCTTATAAAAATAAGAAAAAAAATAGATTTGGATTTTGTCGTCTATGCTTACGGCGTGTGGTCTCCGCTTATTCCTAATTGCCTCTTTGATATAAGTTCGGAGTGGAAAGATAAACAGAAAATATTGGAGTGTTATAGATCTCAAATAAAAACAAAAAACATTGTGAGAGTCGCCCAAGGCTTAAATCAGTATTGGGGGGAAGTTAAAACTTCAGGCATGCAATACGCAGAGCCTTTCTTTATGGCTACGGCGAAAAAGTATTTCGCGCTTGGTAGAAAGATTTTTTAAATGGATATCAAAATAATCAACAAATAAATTAAACCCCGTTTTTCTAATCATTTGAAAAACGGGGTGTTTTTTGGGCAGACGCGTTCTGCGCGTCATTTCCGAGCGCTATAGTTGGGAAACCGAGGCGATTATTGTAAAAATGGAGTCCTGATAGAGACATTCAGAAACGACGCTTTCCGATAAGGAATGCGATAAGCGGGAAAAAATGAAAACAACAGCCTATATAATCGCAAAAAATGTAGAAGAGCATATCAAATCTTGCATTGAGAGTTTAAGTTTTGCCGATGAGATTTTAATCATTGACGATTTTAGTTCTGATAAAACCGCTCAAATAGCGCAAAGTTTGGGCGCAAAAGTTATCAGTCATAAATTTGAGAATTTCGGCGCTCAAAGGAATTTTGCTTTAACTCAAACTTCATACAATTGGATTATATGTCTTGACAGCGATGAGAGAATATCAGACGAATTAAAACAAGAAATTTTAGAGCAGATAAACGGCATTCCAAAAGCAGATGTTTTTCTCGCCCCGCGAAAAACAAAATTTATAAATAAGTGGATTAAACATTCAGGCTGGTATCCAGACTATAGGCATCCAATCCTTTTTGACAAGACAAAAGCGCAATATAAAAATCAATTGGTTCACGAAGATATAGATTATAATGGAGATAAAAAAGCGTTTTTTAAAGGAGATATTCTCCATTATTCTTATAATAGTATCGGGCAATTTATAAAAAAGTCAGACCAATATAGTTCTTTAAGCGCTCGTCAGATGTTTGAACGAGGCAAGAAATTTAAACTTTATAATCTCATAATCAATCCTATAAATATGTTTTTAAAGATGTTTGTTTTTAAGCGCGGCTTTTTGGACGGGTTGGCGGGCTTAATTCTTGCTCTTTTATATTCGGCTTTTTATACTCTTATGAAATATATAAAACTTTGGGAATTGCAGGTAAAAAAGGATGAATAAACTTTTATATCCGCTTTCTTGTCTCTATGGAGTTTTGTCAAAAGCAGATAGAGCGTTAAAAAAGCCGCGAAAACTTTCAAAACCTGTAATAAGCGTAGGCAATATAACTTGGGGCGGTTCAGGTAAAACGCCTATCGTGATAGAACTTGCTAAATTTATAACAGATAATGGTAAAAAGCCGGCAATTTTAACGCGTGGATATGGACGCAAAAGTAAAGAGCCTATACTTTTACAAGACGGCGGCGGAAATATAGATATTGCAAAAAGTGGAGACGAGCCTTTACTGATTGCAAAAAGCGTCCCAGAAGCATCTATAATAATTGGCGCAAACAGATATGAAAACGCATTGAAATTTGAAAGCGAAATAGCGCCAGATGTCTATATTTTAGACGATGGATTTCAGCATTGGAAAATCCATAGAGATTTAGACATAGTTTGTATAAATGCGGCAAATCCTTTCGGCAATGATATGTTGATTCCCGCTGGAATTTTGAGAGAGAAACCAAAAGAATCTTTAAAGAGAGCGGGGCTTGTAATCGTCACAAATTCAGATTTTGCCCTCAACGGAGATGTAGCGTTACTTGAAACTTTGATTTGGGATTGGACTGCGCAATATCCCGCAATGACATATTACGGCGGGTTCCAATATAAGAAATTGAATTTAAAAACCGTTATAGATTTAGATGATTTAAGAAAACAAAAAATTGTATTGCTTAGCGCCATAGGTTTTGCAAAAGGTTTTAAAAATTCAGTTGAAAAATCAGGTTTGCAAATAAGCGGAGCGATAGAGTTTCCAGACCATAAATTTTATACTCTAAAAGGATTAAAAAAAATACTTTCAAGCCTCTCAAAAGAAAACTGCCTTATTATCACGGCAAAAGACGCTGTAAAAATAGAGCAAATAGCAGATGAAGAATTAAATGAAAGAATCGCCGTGTTAACAGTAAGACCAATATTTCGCGGCGAAGATATTTATAAAGCAGGAAACAAATTATGGCAAGAAAAAATTTTAAAAGTCCTTGCGTCTTCTTAGATAGGGATGGGACTTTAATACACGATAACAATTATTTAAGTTCGCCCGAGCAGGTGAAACTCTATTCTTACAGCGCGGCGGCTATAAATAAATTACATAAAGCGGGATTTAAAGTTATTGTCACCACAAATCAATCGGGCATTGCGAGGGGAAAGTTCGCTCTAAAAACTCTCTCTTTGATACATAAAAGGTTTTTCTCATTATTAAAAGAGCAAGGCTCAAAAATTGACGGTTTGTATTTCTGCCCTCATATAGACGAAGACAAATGCAATTGCCGCAAACCCAAAATAGGTATGGTTTTGCAAGCGGCGCGCGAGCATAATATAGATTTAAAAAATTCTTTTGTTGTAGGCGACATATTAAGAGATTATATGACAGGCGTAAATATGGGCGGCAAAGGCATTTTGCTTTTAAGCGGACATGGAAAAAAGCAAGTCAAACTTCTAAAAAAAGAAAAAACAAAACCTTTTGCAATTTGCCGCAATTTATTAACCGCGGCAAATTTGATAATTAAGACAATGACAGGCGACGACTTTGCATAGAATGGCAGTTTGTCGGTTCAAAATGATAACGCGATTATTGCAAATATAGGGGGTAAGATGGGTAAAATTGGTTCGGCGGAGAAAGTTAAATTGTTTTGCGGTATATTATCAACCGATGAAAATATAGATAAAAAAGCGCTGTCAGAACTTGAAAAAAAACTCGGCGGGATTGATGCTAAAAGCGAAGTAATGAATTTTAAATTTAGCGATTATTACAATCTAGAAATGGGCAGTAATATAAAACGATATTGGATTTCTTTTAAGAATTTGATTTTTGCCGATGAAATTGCCGATATAAAAATTTTTACAAATGATATAGAGGATAGTTTTGCAAAAGACGGCAAAAGACTAATAAATATAGACCCTGGCTATCTAACGCAGGCAAATGTCATTCTTGCCACGACAAAAAATTTCAGCCACAGAATATATTTGCAAAAAGGCATATATGCCGAAGTGACGACAATCTACAATAAAAAAGACGGCTTTATAAAACTTCCTTGGTCATATCCGGATTATATGTCTGCTCCAGCCAAAGATTTTTTATTAAAAGTCCGTAAAAATTTATTGGGACAATTAAAATTGTCGTCGCGCAAGCGGTATAAAAATGAAAATTAATAGGAGGATAATAGCAATGTTTATGATTTTGACAATAGTCTTATATTTTGGAGGTTTTATTTACATCTCTCTACGGCTAAACGGAGGTTTTAATATACAGCCGCCTTATAACCATTTAGTAGTGATTTTAGGTTTGCTTGCCGCTTTGATAGGCGGTTCAACTATGCTGTTTAGGCGCGGCGAATATTCTTTTATGCAAGTTTTGGGACCTCTCGGTTTTATCTTGATGGGCTGTTTTGCTATTACAATCACAGTTTTTATCATCACAGATATCGTCAGTCTATCCAATATATTTTTAAAATTTAAAAATTTCAGGTATTACGCGACTCTAACGGCGTCAGTTATCAGCGTCCTATTTTGCGCTTATGCTCTTTTGAATGTCGCTATTGTGCAAAAAATTAAAAGAATCACTATCCAAGTTGAAAATCTCCCTGTGGATTCTATAAAAGTCGCCGCAATTTCCGACCTGCATATAAATCTTTGGACTTCTCCAAAAGTTATAAATAAAATTTTTGATAAAGTCGCGGCTTTAAATGCGGATATTATTGTGATAGTCGGCGATGTGATAGACACAGACATAAATAGAAACAATAGATTTTTAGAATATGGCTTTGCTAAACTCAAAGCCCCGCTCGGCGTTTTTGCCGTGACGGGAAATCACGAATACTATACGGGAGTAGATGCCTTTAATGAAATGTTTCAAAAGTTGGGCGTCAAAGTTTTAAACAATGAAACCGTTTTAACAGGCGGGACAATAAATGTTGCGGGTATAGAAGATATAAGATGGAAAGATAAAGAGACGATTTTAAAAACATTAGACTCTGCAAATCCCAAATATCCAACAATTTTTTTAAGCCACAGACCTGAAACTTTTAATATAGCCCAAAGCAAAAACATTTTTCAAATTTCAGGACACACCCACGCAGGACAAATCCCGCCAATTTGGATAGCTCGAAATTTCTTTATGCAATACAATTACGGTATATACAAACTTGGGCAATCAATAATGTATTTAACATCTGGAACCCGCTGGTGGGGACCTCCGATGCGCTTTTTAAACACTTGTGAAATTGTTTTAGTAACATTGGAACGGAAAAAAGATAAGCAGTAGGTTATAAATCATGAATGAAAAAATCTTAAAATTAATTTCTGGCGGAGAGAGCGGCAATATTGAATTTAAAGAATGTAAAGACTGCATCTCGGATTCAGTTTATGAAACTGTTTGCTCTTTTCTAAATACCAAAGGCGGAGATATACTTTTGGGCGTGAGCGATAATAAAGAAATTCTGGGCGTCAAACAAGAAAAATTGGAAACGCTAAAGATGGATTTTATCAATAGCGTCAACAATCCAAATAAAATCTCGCCGCCTATGAGCCTTAGTATATCTGATGAGTATATAGACGATAAAATCCTCTTACATATTTTTGTCCCAGAAAGTTCGGCAGTTCATAAATGCGCAGGGCAAATCTTTATAAGGAATAATAGCGCAGATTTTGACATCACAGACAATCAGCATGAGATGGCGGCTTTGTATTTGGAAAATCTCCAATATATACGGAAAATACCGTCTTTTCTGCTTTGAGGATGGAAGATTTACGGACTGATTTGATTGATATGGCAAGAAAGCGGGCTTCAATACAGAAACGAGGTCATCAATGGGAGAAAATGTCAGACAGGGAGCTTTTAAAATTTTCGGAATTATATCAGAGAAATTCATCAAGCGGCGATGAAGGTTTTACTTTGGCGGCTGTTCTTTTGTTTGGCAAAGATGAAACAATCGCGGCGACAGTTCCAGCGTATAGAATAGATATGCTTAAGCGTGTTTATGATGCGCAAAGATACGACGATAGATTAGATATAAGGACAAATTTGATTGACGCCTTTGATTTGGCTATGGGCTTTGTTCAAAAGCATTTGCCCGATCCATTTTATGTAGCAAGAACTATGCGTATAAGTTTAAGGGATACAATTTTTAGAGAACTTATTGCCAATCTCTTAATACACAAAGAATATCTTATGTCTGAGGTCAGATGAAGATATGACTGCTACTGATACCGCTACTGATGTTGAATTGACCGCTACTGATGAGGATAGAGAAAATCAGATATTATATTTTTGTAAAACGCCAAGGACTAGAGAAGAAATACAAAAATTCGTCAATATAAAATATAAAGTTTATTTTTTAAAAGATGTTTTAGCTCCGTTAATAAAGACAAGAAAATTATCTTTAACCATATCAAACAAACCAAAAAGCAAGAATCAAAAATATATTGCAACAATAAGACAATAGAGGCGCGCTATATACGCGTCTCACTAAAAGGAAATGCAAAAAACAAAAATTTGTTGGAATCAAAAAGCATAAAAAACCCAAACCCGTCCGCCGCATCCTTACGAAATGCAAAGCCAAATAAGAAATAGTAAGTGATAAATGACAAAAGACAAAAGACAAATGTAAAAATTGAAATGACATGTTTTGTATGGATTGGTTTTTTTGTAGGGTTTATATATATGGTTTTTGTACGGGCGGGTTTCAAACTCGCCCGCCCCTACGAAATATAAACAACAAAACAGCAAACGGCGGTCAAATAATAATTTGTCATGACAAATAGATTCTATCCTACGCATTGCCGCAGGATGCGCAATGATTGCTTGTTAGACTCAAGTAACAATGCCGACACTCTTATTTATATGTCAGTTATGCGAGATGTTTAGCGCGCATCCAATTTATTTTCCGCTATTTCTAACTCTTCTATCATGATAATTTTTTTTTGCGCAATCAGCGTATCTCTTCGCCATACAGCGGGATAGGCGTATCGTCAAATTTGTCCATATTATCGCCTGTTAAATAGTATTTTGTTTCTTTGGCTATTAGATTGCTCAAAAGTAAGACGGCTATTATATTTGGAATAGCCATAAGAGCGTTTAGGGAGTCGGCTATTTCCCAAACAAGACCAAGGGGAATTGTCGCTCCTATAAAGGTTACTATCACAAAAAGTATTCTGTATGGAATTCTCACTTTTGCGCCGAGCAAATATTCAGCGCATCTCTCGCCGTAATATGACCAGCCTAAAATTGTTGAGAAAGCAAAAGTCACAAGCCCGAAAGTTAAAACGATATTTCCAAAAATCGGTATCTGCCCAAAAGCTAAATTTGTAAGCAATCCTCCGTTGATTTTTGACGGGTCCGGTATAAGAGTAGGATTTCCTACTATCGTAGAAACTAAAGTCACTCCTGTGATGGCGCAAATAATTACCGTATCCCAAAAAGTTCCTGTGCTTGATACTAAAGCCTGCCTAAAAGGATTTCTTGTTTTTGCCGCCGCCGCAACTATTGGGGCTGAACCCATACCGGACTCATTAGAAAACAAGCCTCTTGCAATACCAAATCTCGCCGCCGCCATAAAAGTAGCCGCTATAAAACCGCCGCCTGCCGCTCTCGGACTAAATGCTGACGAGACTATCAAAGATACAGCGGGGAAAATATAATCAAAATTCATTATGAGAATTATACCGCAGCCCAAACAATAAAGTATAGCCATAGCGGGAATAAAACCTATGCACACTTTAGAAATAATTTGTATGCCGCCCAAAATAACAAGACCGACAAGAATTGCTATAACAAAGCCGGAAATCCATAAATCAAGATGTATAGTAGATTGTAAATTAGCCGCGACTGCATTCGCTTGAACTCCGCTTCCTATGCCGAAAGCGCAAATAGCGGCAAAAATCGCAAATAAAACTCCCAGCCATTTTAAAGACATTTTGCGCTCTACGGGCTCATCTCCCAAAGTATTGCTTTTATCAGCCACGCCGATATTTATAGAAAGTCTTTCAAGAGCATACATTGCGCCGCCGAGCATTTGTCCGTCCGCTGTGCGCACTCTATATTTTACGGCTATTAAAGATTCGGCATATTTTGTCGCTATGCCGAAAACGCCCGTAAGCCACATCCAAAGCACTGCTCCCGGTCCGCCCAAAGCGATTGCTGTCCCCACGCCTACTATATTTCCCGTTCCGATAGTAGCCGCAAGAGCGGTGGTCAAAGCGCCGAAATGCGACACATCGCCTTTACTTTTATCGTCTTTTTCAAGCGACATTTTAATGCCTAAAAATATTTTTCTTTGAATAAAACCGGTTTTATAAGTCATATACAAATGCGTTCCAAATAATAAAACCAAAAGCCAAGGACCCCACAATAAAGAATTAAGCCACCCGCTAAAACTAATAAATCCTCTGCTAAACACATCAAACCATTCCATACAACCTCCAATTATTTTTGTTATCATTACAGGATTAACCCGCAATCTTTGCCTTCATTCTATTTTCCTACACATAAAAAAACACAAGGGGTAAAACTTATCAACACGCCCTTGTGTTTACTGTGTTTTTGTCTTAGAACGGCGGAATTATACTTTTACACCCTATCAAAGTCAATTTTTGTTGTCTTTTCAACCCCTTTTTGTTACTATCCTATTACGGTTATTCATATGCCAATAGAGGCAATACAAAATAGAAAATAATTTTGAAAATCAACTTGACGCTGTTCATATTGCTATGTATGAAAAATCTAAAGGAATGAATAATGCTAATTTTGATAAATACATCAAATCAAATATTGACAAAATATCAGATTATTATAGTATTGTAATTTGAGAAACAAGAGAATCTCAAAAAACTAAATTTAAGTAAACAGTGATTAATTTATCAAATGTCTTTAATCTGCTTAACCCGCAATCTCCCCGCGAAGCGTTTTTGAGAAAAAAATGGAGATTGCGGGTCAAGCCCGCAAAGGATAAGAAAAATGAAAAAATTTACAATTATATTTTTATCAATGCCGGCGGTCATTTTTTGCTCCGCTCTTTTTGTTTGCGCAAAGGCTGATAATAGTTTGTATGTGGAAGACTTTCCTCAAAATGCGATGATAAATATCTTTGCCGAAAGAGATTTTATGACTGTTGTTTCGATTGACTTTGATGGTTTTGCGCCAAAGACTATGGAATCAAAAAGCAATGCTAATGATAAAATAGGAATCGGAGCTGGTTATAAAAGCATTTCTTTTTCTTACGCCTTTGATATTACTAAACGAAGCAAAGGTATTGAGGCAAAAAGTTATGACTTCCAATTTTATTTCTTCCAAAAACAGTGGATTATAGACGCTTTTTATCAATACTATCGAGGGCATAGTAAGGCTTATGGTATGGAGAATTTTATGCAAAGATGGAAAGGCGTTGAACTGACAAGAGGCGGGCTTTCTGTTCAATATGTTTTCAACCCTAATTTGTCTCTTGAAGCGGCTTTTAAGCAAACAAAACTGCAAAAGAAGTCCGCAGGTTCATTTCTGCTTGGCGCGAGTATCTATTATAATGGTTTCAACTTAAATTTTCCTGAGGATATTTATGATTATGGATGGGCAAGCGAAGACGGACATAATTGGTTGATAGGACCTACAATTGGATATGCTTATACAGCGGTATTTTTAAAAAATTTCTATTTTACAGGAAGTATGTCAATGGGAATTAGTTTTCCTTTTGACAATACTACGAAAAGTTCTTTATTTTGGAATTTTATCCCCAAATTTGCTTTGGGCTATAATGCGGATACTTGGGCTTTGATTTTATGCTTTATATACAATTACGGCATAGTAGATGTCGATAATTATTCCGAAAATGAATTGAATCCGAGCAATGTCAATAACACAGGAAGACTGACTTTAAGTTTCACAAAAAGATTTGATTTTTTCTAATAAGATTTTAAATTAAATGAACAATAAAATGCATAAAAAATCCCCTTGCGGCAATAAACCGCAAGGGGATTTTTTTGATATTTGTCGTCTTACTTTTTGTTCGGCAATGCCGCTATTCCGGGCAGTTCTTTACCTTCCAAGAATTCCAAAGAAGCGCCGCCGCCTGTGGAAATGTGGCTGATTTCTTTATCAACTCCCGCTTTTTTTACGGCTGACACTGAGTCGCCGCCGCCCACTACGGAGATTGCGCCGTTTTCTGTGGATTCGGCTATTATTTTTGCTATTTCTATTGTGCCTTTTGAGAATTGGTCTATTTCAAATATCCCAAGCGGTCCATTCCATACTATCGTTTTAGCGTTTTTTAAAACTTCCGCGAACTTTTCTATGGATTTTGGTCCCACATCAACGCCCATAAAACCTTCTGGGATTACATCGTCAATAGTTGTTTGAACAATCGCTCCTTGCGGAATTTGTTTATTTGCAAAATCGACTTTATCAACAGCAATATGATCTATTGGAAGTAAAAAATCCACTTTTCTTTCTTTGGCTTTCTTTAAAATCTCATCAGCCAAATCAAGTTTATCGTCTTCTACAAGAGATGTCCCTATCGGTACTTCTTGAGATTTTAAGAAAGTGTATGCCATAGCGCCGCCGATTATTATTGCGTCCACTTTTGTAAGCAAATTTTCTATAACATTTATTTTGTCTGATACTTTTGCGCCTCCAAGTATTGCAACGAAGGGTTTGACGGGCTTATCAAGAGCCTCGCCCAAAAATTTCAATTCTTTTTCAACCAAAAATCCCGCCGCCGCATCTTTGACATATTTGACTATTCCTGCGGTTGAGGCATGCGCTCTGTGGACTGTGCCGAAAGCGTCTTGAACAAAAACATCGCCCATAGACGCAAGTTCTTTAGCAAAAGCGTCCATAGCCGCTTTATCTTTTTCTCCGTTTGCATTTTTGCCTTCTTCTTCAGGATGAAATCTTAAATTTTCAAGCAAAAGAATTTCGCCGCCCTTTAAATCTGCCGCCGCTTTTTTGGCTTTGGCGCCTATGCAATCGCTTTCTGCAAATTGAACCGGCTTATCAAGAAGTTCGCTAAGCCTTTGTGGAACTGCTTTTAAACTCATTGATGGGACAACTTTGCCTTTTGGTCTGCCAAGGTGAGCCATAAGAATTATAGCCGCATTTTGTTCTAGCAGATATTCCAAAGTGGGGATAGTTGCAGTAATTCTTTTGTCATTTGTGATATTGCCGTCCGCGTCAAGAGGAACATTATAGTCCGCTCTCACTAAAACTTTTTTATCTTTAACATCAATGTCTTTAACAGTTTTTTTCATATTTCTCCTTCGGGCTTATCTAAAAGTATTCATTTGCTGCGTTGCCGCCGCTGCGGGTTTGCGATTTGTCGTCTGCGTGACAAGCCTGCAGGCGGCGGCAAAGAAAATCGCGATAGCGAATAGGTTTTTTAGAAAAACCCATTTCTGGATACATCCTTACCCATTAACTTTTTTCATATAAACGATAAGGTCATTGACCTTATTGGAATAACCCCATTCATTATCATACCAAGACACAACTTTAACAAAAGTATCTGTCAAAGCGATTCCCGCTTTCGCGTCAAAAATAGAAGTGCGGGGGTCTCCTGTAAAATCTGAAGATACGACCTCATCTTCTGTATATCCCAAAATGCCTTTGAGTTCTTTTTCAGAAGCCGCTTTCATAGCCGCCTTAATATCTTCGTATTTAGTAGGTTTTGCCAAATTGACGGTTAAATCCACAACAGAAACATCAAGAGTAGGCACTCTAAAAGACATACCAGTCAGTTTTCCATTTAAAGAAGGTATAACTTTGCCCACAGCCTTTGCCGCGCCTGTTGACGAAGGGATAATATTGCCGCTTGCCGCTCTGCCGCCTCTCCAATCTTTTGCTGAAGGACCGTCAACTGTTTTTTGAGTGGCTGTAGTGGCGTGGATTGTTGTCATCAATCCGTCCGTTATGCCGAATTTATCATTGAGAATTTTTGCTACAGGAGCCAAACAATTTGTTGTGCAAGAAGCATTTGACACAAATTGAGTTCCTTTTTTGTAAGTGTCAAAATTTACTCCGCTGACAAACATAGGGGTATCGTCTTTTGAAGGAGCTGACATGACGACAAATTTCGCGCCCGCGTCAATATGACCTTGGGCTTTTTCTTTTGTTAAGAATAAGCCTGTTGATTCAACAACATATTCTGCGCCTACCGCGCCCCACTTTAAATCTGCGGGATTTTTTTCCGCTGTTACTCTGATGGTATTGCCATTTACCACTAAATTTCCATCTTTTACTTCAACAGTCCCTGTAAAAGCGCCGTGAACCGAATCGTATTTGAGCATATAAGCCATATACTCAACGCTTATCAAATCATTGATAGCGACAACTTGAATATCGCTCCTGCCCTGAGTCGCTCTAAATACCAATCTACCTATGCGTCCAAACCCGTTAATGCCTACTTTTACTGTCATGATGCGCCTCCTATTCATTTTTTATTGTTTTTTGCGGATTTAACGAGCGCAATAGTATAAAAAACCCCTATCAAAGTCAAATTTAATAACAGAGAGAAAAGAAAAGAGAGGAAAGAGAAAATACGGCAATAACAAAGACTTCTCGCAAGTTATGCAAAGAAAATTTAACGGCAACGACCGCGTAAGTAACGCAAAGCGGCAAAGGCAACGGCAATAGCAATAGTGTTAGTCTTGTCGTTTTGCGTTACTTGCGTTTCTGAAACTTGCGAAATTTGCGAGAAAGCCGTTGCTGTTGTTTTTTAACTTGGATTCCAGATAGTAACTTTCGGCAGTGGCGAACAGGATGTTTTTGCCATCTTTTCAAGTAGGCAGGCTGACGACATACCTTGTTTCGCAAATTAGCAATACTTTTTGAGTATTATGCTTACAATGACAAGTCCGCTTTCGCACATAGCGCATAACAATATCTATACTATAATATCAGTTATGCAAGATGTCCAATTAAGTTGTTGCCGTAGTAAGTTATCATTGCAGGTTCACATTGCGAGTCAAGTCCATAGGCGGCGGCAAAGAATTTTAGTTACTCAGCGATTTCTTATGGTAAATCTAAAAAAGCACAAGTCTGCCGAAAGATTGCTTCTTTTATTTTGAAATAATTCATAAAACTGATAAAATCCGCTTACTTCAAATACAAATAGTTTATATATAATTGTGTCGGCAATGCCGATGCAATTATTTTCTTGAAAGGAGAACAAAATGGCGCATAAAGTAACTTTAATCCCGGGCGATGGAACAGGACCAGAAATAACGGAAACAGTGGTTAATGTTTTGGAAGCGGCGGGTGTGAAAATTGATTGGGATATCGTCTATGCCGGCATTGATATTATGGAAAAAGAAGGAACTCCTTTGCCGCCCAATGTTTTAGAATCTATCAAAAGAAATAAAGTCGCTTTAAAGGGACCTGTCACTACGCCGATAGGGACTGGCTTTCGTTCAGTCAATGTGGCTATAAGAAAAGAGTTGGATTTATTTGCTTGCGTGAGACCTTGCAAAACTTATCAAGGAGTAAAATCTAAATTTGACCATATAGATTTGGTAGTCGTTAGAGAAAATACGGAAGATTTATACGCAGGCGTGGAATATCCTCAAGACAGCGATGAAGCGCAACAAATCATCGCGCTTTCTAAAAACAAAATTCGCAAACATTCGGCAATATCAATAAAACCTATTTCCGCTTTTGCCAGCGAAAGAATTGTCCGATACGCTTTTGATTATGCCGTCAAACACAATAGACAAAAAGTTACTGCGGTATGCAAAGCCAATATAATGAAATATACTGACGGTCTTTTTTATGAGACGGCAAGAAAAGTCGCAAAAGAATATGAAAGTAAAATCGAATACAATGAAAGACTGATAGACAATATGTGTATGCAGCTCGTCGCAAAACCGGAATTTTATGACATCATAGTTCTGCCCAATTTATACGGCGACATATTATCGGATTTGTGCGCGGGTCTTGTAGGAGGGTTGGGCATGGCGCCCGGCGCGAATATAGGAGACGGCATTGCTCTTTTTGAGCCTGCCCATGGCTCGTCGCCAAAATACAAAGGACAAAACAAAGTAAATCCATGCGCGATGTTATTATCGGCAAAACTAATGCTTGACTATCTCGGCGAGAGCGGCGCCTCTTTCAGACTAGAAAGAGCCATATCCTCAGTAATTTCGACTCACAAAAAAGTCACCTATGACTTAGGCGGCTACAGCGGCACAAGAGAAATGGGACAGGCAATAATAGAAAAGTTGAAATAATGAAACAATTGAAAAAAGATATTTACTCTGTTAAATCTATTTATCAAAATTTGTTGAAAATTTTGCCTTCTTTCGATGTCACGGACAAGAAAGTTCTCCCATATGGGTTAAAGTCTCATACAAGGTCTGTCAGTTGGCTTGTAGAACAGGTAATTACTCAACAAACAAAATTTAATAAAGACAAATTAGGTTTAGATGAAGTTGATTTTGATATGCCCGATACTTGTCTGCATGACTGTGCGGTTAAAATTGGAAATAAAAATTATTATATAAATGTCAAAATTCATAATTTGGATGGAAAAGAAAATAAAAATGATATTGCCGCCGTAGAAAAATTATATATGCAATATAGTTGCAATCCAGATTACAATGTTATTTACGCTTGTTTTGGAATATATTTTGAAGGTATTAAAATTGTTTTTGACAGAGAATACCTTTCTGTTTTTTCAGCGCAATTTTTGCCGATTTATGTAAATCCGAGGAATGATAAAATCCAAGCGTTTTACAATCATAAACCCGAATATAGAACGAGAAAGGAGTTTTTGGAGATATTAAAGAAAAATTCAAATAGCATTCAATTGTGAGGTTGTAATGGAATTTATAAATCATATTTTTAACGAGGATGTTTTATCTGGTATAGATAAAATATCGGACAATAGTTTGGATTTAATTATTGCCGACCCGCCTTATTGTCTCGGCAAGGATTATGGCAATGATTCCGATAAAATGGAGCCTAATAAATATCTTAAATGGTCATATCAATGGATTGACTCAGTGTTGCCCAAACTAAAAGATACGGGGAGTTTATATATTTTTCTCACTTGGCGTTATAGTCCTGAAATTTTTTCGCATATTAAAACTAAAATGAAAATGATAAATGAGATTATTTGGGATAGAAGGGTTCCTAGTATGGGCGGCAGCACAAGGTCTTTTTCTTCTGTTCACGACACAATTGGCTTTTTTGTGAAATCTAAAAACTACTATTTTGATTTGGATTCAATTCGTATTCCCTATGATGAGGAGACTAAAAAAGCGCGGACTCGTTCAATTTTTGTGGGCAAAAAATGGTTGGAAGTTGGTTATAACCCAAAGGATTTATGGTCTGTATCAAGACTTCACAAACAAGACCCCGAGAGGCAGGAACATCCAACGCAAAAGCCTTTAGAAATAATAGATAGAATGATTTTAGCGAGTTCTCCAAAAAAAGGATTTGTTTTAGACCCTTTTATGGGTAGCGGCACAACGGCGCTTTCTTGCATTAAAAATGATAGAGACTATATAGGGTTTGAATTAAACATTGATTATTGTAAATTGATAAAAACAAGAATTGATAATTTCAAAATTATGCAAGACGATTTGAAAAGCCAACAAGTATTAAATCTGGAAGTTTCTTAGATTTGATTATAAATAAGGAGGAATAAATGAATAATAAATTTAAAAAAAGTTTAATTGCGTATTACTCTTTTAGCGGGAACACAGCCATAATGGCTGAAAAGATAAAAGAGATTGTCGACGGCGATTTGTTTGAGATTAAGCATTTAAAAAAGCCTTCTTTGCTTAGCCTTTATATCAATGCGGGCAAAAAGAAATTTTTTAATGTCAAAGCAAAAATAGATTTGGACCCTCTGCCTGACATTTCTGCTTATGACTCAATTTTTATCGGCGCGCCCGTTTATGCTTGGACTATACCCGATATTCTTGCCTCTTTCTTAAGTTCTAATGATTTTAAAGGCAAAAAAACGATTTCTTTCGCTACCTATGGCGGCGGCGCAGGTAAGTTTTTTGATGATTTTAAAAAGACTATCAAAAATGCCTCTGTTATAGATGGGATTGCTATTAAGAATGTTAAAGCGTCTGATTTTGCTCAAAAAATAAATCTATGGCTTGAAAGCATAGATGTCTAAATAAAAAATGGGCGCTAAAGTCAATCGCTACAACCAAACCCTGAAAGGGTTTAATGTCGTTAATAACCCCGTATTGCCTGCAAGGCTATGCGGGGAAAAAAGGAGATAAAAAATGAAAAGTTTAGTTGTTAATTGCGGGTCATCGTCGGTAAAATACGCTTTGTTTGATATGGAAGGGGAAAAGAAAATCGCTTGGGGTCTTATTGAGTGTATCGGGTTAAAAGAAGGTTTTTATTCAAGACAGACTGATAAAACTCCAAAGATAAAAGACGCTCTTGAAATCAAAAATCACACTCAGGCTCTTGAACTTATCATCAATGATTTGTTAGACAAAAAAACGGGCAGTATTTCCGATGTAAAAGAAATCGCAGTAATAGGGCATAGAATAGTTCATGGCGGTAATGTTTTTTCAGAACCTGTTATATCGGACGAAAATTCTAAAGAAGGTTTGAGAAAATGTTTTGATATAGCCCCGTTGCACAATCCCAGTAATTACGAAGGCGTTTTAGCGGCGGAAAAAATGCTGCCCGGCGTTCCCTCGGTTTTTGTTTTTGACACAGCATTTCATCAAACCATGCCGGATTATGCTTATATGTATGCCTTACCTTATCAATATTATGAAAAACATCATATAAGAAGATATGGATTTCACGGCACTTCTCACAAATATGTATCTCAAAGAGCGGCGGAAATGTTGAAGAAATCCGCAAAAGAAATAAAAATCATCACCGCCCACCTCGGCAATGGCAGCAGTCTTACGGCGGTTAAAAATGGAAAAGTGATAGACACCTCGCTTGGTTTTACGCCTTTGCCGGGAATAGTGATGGGATCAAGAAGCGGAGATTTTGACCCTGCTATAATCCCATTTTTGATGGGTATATATCCAGAGTTAAAAGAACCCAACGCATTAAGCGATATGTTAAATAAAAAAAGCGGCTTATTGGGCATAGCGGATTCTTCAGATATGCGCGGGATAATTGAAGCAAAGAGCAAAGGCGATAAAAAGTCTGAACTTGCTTTTAAAATGCTTTGTTATAGCGTCAAAAAATATATAGGCGCATACTTTGCCGCATTAAACGGCATAGACGCATTAATTTTTACAGCCGGCATAGGCGAAAATTCCGCTCCTGTCAGGGAAGAAATTTGTAAAGGGTTAGAAGCATTAGGCATAGAGATAGATTTAGCCCAAAATCAACGCTCAGGCGATGAGAGATTTATCTCATCTGCGAATTCAAAAGTGAAAATAATGGTAATTCCGACAAATGAGGAATTGATGATAGCCCGCGAAGCGGTAAAAACGCTGTCAAATAAAAAATAAAAAACAACAATAATTATAAGGCAAAGACAAGGTAAAAAACCGCCGTTCATGCTTTTATGAACGGCGGCTTTTTCATTTTGTAATTGTTTAAGAAATACCATCTCTCTTTGCGTAATTTGCAAGAAGCCGTTGTTGTTGCGCGCTTATTGCTTGACAATCAAAAAACAAAATGTTATATAAAACTAACTTTTTTAGTATATACAAACTAAATGGAGGCAAAGGTGGTTAATAAACATATTTTTGGACAAAATTTAAGTCCAGCTTTGGAAGATTATCTTGAAGCAATTTCTGCTCTTAAAAGGGAAAAGAAATATGCGAGAGTCGGAGATATAGCAAGAACTCTCAATGTGAAAAGTTCCAGCGCTAATACCGCTATCAATCAACTCGCAGAAGACGGTCTTGCCATTCATGAGCGTTATGGCTATGTTGATTTGACAGACCAAGGCGAAGAAATAGCCCAAAAAGTGCAAAAAAAACACGATATATTATATATGTTTCTCAATGATATGCTTTTTGTAGAACCTCAAACCGCTGTCAAAGAGGCTTGCTCTATTGAGCATTCCATCAGTTCTGAAACAATACATAAATTAGAAAGACTGTATATATTATTGAAGAAACATTTTTTAACTCAAAAAGAAGATACGGATAGATTAAAAGAATATCTGAATAAGGTCTAAATTTTTTTGCATTCAATAGTTAGTTTAAACTAACATAGTTATAATGAACTACAAAACAGGAGGTTTTATGTCGCAAATTAAAAAACTCAGCGAATTAAAAATTGGGGATACTGGAAAAGTCAAAAATATTTCCTCGCAAGCGGGCTTACTCAAAAAGAGGCTTTTGGATATGGGTTGTGTGGCGGGAACTGTTCTTGTTGTTAAAAAACTCGCTCCTTTGGGCGACCCCATAGAGATTGCGGTTAAAAACTACAGTTTGACTATCAGAAAAAATGAAGCAGATTGTATTGAGATGGAGGTTCAATAATGTTTCATAAATTCTTTATGAAAAAAATCAGAAAGAAACTTGGAGTAGAGTATAAATTGCGCCGTCATTTTGGAAAAGACGCGCATCATCATCATCCGCATATACATAAACATTATAATCCCGACAAACCGCTTATAAGTTTAAGCGTGGCGCAAAGAGGCGAATATGAGTTTATCACAACTTTATGCGATCATGAAATGGAACATAGACTTATGGAAATGGGTTTTATTCCCCAAACCAAAATCAAAGTGATAGAAAACCCGGATTCAAGCGGCGCGGTATTTATAGAAATCAAAGGCTCAAAATTAGCTCTAAATTCTAAAATAGCAAATGATATTTTAGTAACTGCAATTATATAGTAGGGGCGCTCATCGCGTCATTGCCTATAGTCTTTGTAGGGAAAGCAAATTGAAAAATGAATAGGGATAGAAATTTTTAATAAAAATGGATTCCCGATAGAAACCTTCGGGAATGACGAACGAGTCAATGGATTCCCGATGTAAACCTTCGGGAATGACTAATGAATCAATAAATTCCTGATAGAAACTTTTGGGAATGGCGAAAGAGTTTCGGCATTCGGGAACAAAAGGAAAAAACAATGAAAAAAATCACAGTAGCATTAGCGGGAAATCCAAATTGCGGTAAAAGCACTATTTTTAACGCTTTGACGGGTTCAAATCAGCATGTCGGAAATTATCCCGGCGTCACAGTAGAAAAAAAGAGCGGCAAAAAAATCCATAAAGACTATGACATAACCATAGTTGATTTGCCCGGAACTTACAGCCTCTCGGCTTATTCAGACGATGAAGTCGTCGCAAGAGATTTTATTATCAAAGACAAGCCTGATATTGTAGTTCATGTTGTCGACGCTTCAAACCTTGAAAGAAATCTCTATCTTTTTACGCAAATCAGAGAGATTGACGCGCCTGTTCTTATTGCGCTTAATATGGTTGATATTTTAGAAAGCAAAGGACAAAAAATTGATATTGACGAGATTGAAAGAATGCTCGGCGTTTCCGTTATAAGCGTTGTCGGAAATAAGGCAAAAGGCATAGACAATTTACTTAACCGCATTATAGAAGATTACGAGAGGCATAAAAGCGAAAAAGGCGTCATTGACCACAAGCCCGCATCTGTGGATTACGGCGACGATATAAAAAATGAAATCGTCATTCTTGAAAGCCTGATAGAAAAAGAAAGCGCCTTGTCAAATCTGCCTAAAAGTTGGCTTGCCGTAAAATTGTTGGACAATGACGCGCTTGCGGCAAAAAATATTGAGAAATCTGAAAATGCCGACAAAATTTTAAAACAGGCTGAGAAAAGCCGCGCTCATATTCAAGAGCATTTTAATGAAACTCCTGAAAGTAAAATAGCGGAATATAGATACGGTTTTACAAACGCTGTGGCAAAAAGCGTCATAAAAGAATTGAAAAATAAAAAGAAAGATTGGACGCCTCTTATAGACAAATTTGCTTTGAGCAGAGCTTTAGGCATACCGATTTTTGCCGCCGTGATGCTGTTGATTTTTTCATTTACTTTTACGCTTTCGACGCCGGTGGTAAAATTATTTGAAACTTTTTTCGCTTGGTTTGGAGATTTTGCAAGTTCCGTTCTGCCTGAGAGTCCGATTCAATCCCTTCTTGTCGACGGTATAATAGGCGGAGTCGGCGGGGTTTTGAGTTTCTTTCCTCTTGTTCTATTTATGTTTTTTGCTATCGCTTTTTTTGAAGATTCGGGTTATATGGCAAGAGCCGCTTTTGTTATGGACAAGATAATGAGCAGATTCGGTCTTCACGGAAAATCATTTTTGCCTATGATGATTTCTACAAACGGCTGCGCCGTGCCGGGCATTATGGCGACGAGAACGCTTGATTCTAAAAGGGACAGACTCATCACAATGTTTGTCGCTCCCTTTATGATATGCGGAGCAAAACTTCCGATTTTTGCTTTATTTATCGGCGCATTTTTTGCTCAAAATCAAAGAACGGCTGTGATGTTTTTGATGTATGTTTTAAGCATAATCATCGCTTTAAGCGCCGCAAAATTTTTAAGCAAAACAGTTTTAAAAGGCGAGCCGGCTCATTTCGTTATGGAATTGCCGCCTTATCATATACCGACGCTAAAAGGGCTTTTGCTAAAAATGTGGGAAAGAGGCTGGATATATATAAAGAAAGCTGGGACAATAATAGTTTTGCTTACAATAATTATTTGGGCGGGCTTTAAATATCCGCAAACGCCTATAAATCCAGATTTGTCAGAAGAAGAGAACGCCGTAGTGCAAATGGAAAACAGCGTTCTGGGCAGACTTGGACAAGTCCTTGCTCCGATAGTAAAACCCATAGGTATGGACGGCAATCGTTCAATAGCCTTAATCGCAGGTCTTGCCGCAAAAGAAGTTGTTGTAAGCACGCTCGGCACAATATATTCTTTGGGCGAGGTTGATACGGAAAATGATGAATCCACAGCGCCGTTAAGAGAAAAAATAGCCGCAGACTCAGGCTGGTCTCCCCTTAAAGCATTGGCATTTTTAATTTTCTGTATGATTTATCCGCCATGTATAGCGGCGCTGGCGGTATTTTTTAAAGAGACAGGCTCAAAAGTCAAATGGCTTGTTCTAATGTTTATGGGCAATACGGCGTTCGCATGGCTTGCCGCATTTTTAATTTTTCAAGTAGGAACATTTTTAAAATTGGGGGTATAAAATGATTCAAAATATAATAATCGCAATAATAGCGTTAGGCGCAATAATTTTAGCAATAAGGCATTTCAAAAAAGGTAAATGCTCTTGTTGCGGCGGATCAGATGATAAAAAGAAAATGTCCGCTTGCAAGTTATGCGATAAAGAAAACAAATAAAATAAAAAGGAGGCGGTATGAGCATGAAGAAGTTAGCGGTATTATCGGCGGTATTGGTATTGGCAGTTCCCGTTTGGGCGGCTGAATCGCTTTTAAAGGATTTAAAAATTGAACCAAAGGTAAATATCCGTTTTCAAAGCGGCAATCCATCTCTTGTTTATGATGAGGCAAATGACGCCTATGAAAACCGAGGGCAGAGGACGGCGGTCGGAGCTCTTTTTGATATTACATTTACAAAAGAGTTTGAAAGCGGAGCCGTGGTCTTGTTAAATCTTCAAGGCAATGGCAATACTCAAGAGGGCGCGAAATCAAACGGCGTTCCAATATCCGCATGGAGCGGTTTAAACAGCGGCTTTTGGTCGGCAGACGACGGCGTTAATGTTTCAGACTTAAATATATCTCAACCATTTCTTGATAATAAAATCTCTGTAATTGTCGGCAAATTCGGCACGGATACTTATTTGTCGGCAAATGAGGCGGGCGAGTTCTTTGAAACAAATCTTTTTAATCCCGACCCAATTTTTATAGGAGTAGGCGGCGACCTTTACGGCTTAGCCGTCCAATTTTCTCCCACAGAATATATCGACATTTTTGCATCATATCAAGCAAATGATATTGACAATATCGGCTGGGACTATGCCGCCGCAGAGTTGACTTTCAAACTCCCCATAAAAGGAAACGAAGGCAATTATAGAATAGGCTATTGGCAAAACAATGAGTCGGGACAAACGCTAATTGACGACGACGCTAAAAAAGCCGCCGCCTCAGGTTTTATGCTCAGCATAGATCAAAAAATAGTTGACGGAGTTTTGCTTTTTGGCAGATACGGAGCGCCGATTACGCAAACGCAATTAAATACTCTAAATGCTTTTGGGTTAGGTTTTATTTTAGAAGGCTCATTATGGAAAAGAGCGGATGATAGCGTAGGCATAGGCTTCGGCATAGTATCCCTTGCGGGCAAAGCCGCCGATGAAAAATTTGGAGGCAATAAAGATAAAAATTATCAATCGGAAACTCACTTTGAACTCTATTATAATTACAAAGCAAGCGATGCAATCAGTCTATCGCCCGCCATACAATATATACAAAACCCGCAAGGCGGCGGCATAGAAGATTCAACGATGCTCGGCTCATATGTGGATTCAATTCTAATTTACGGCATCCGCATAATGCTTGGATTTTAAAAACAATAAAAGTCAAATGTCCGCTTGTCATTGTATATGAAGTAATCTTGTTGTTGTGAGCGAATCCGCAGAATCCATAAAATGCCGTCATTTAAGTTTTTGTTGTAAAAGAAAAGTTGAAAATGACAATGGAAATAATAATAAAAGCCGAATGTCCGCTTATCATTGCGTGTGAAGTAAGACTGTCATTTCTGGGGCTTTGCGCAATGACAATCTCAAAAAAAGGAGGAATAATGTCAAAAAGGTTATTGAAGGACGCGCGGATATTTGCCGATTTCAGCGATTGGAGGTTGGAATGAAAAATATGAAAAAATAACTAAAAAAAATCAGGATAGATTTGTCATTATCTCATGATTTTTAAATTAGGAGGAAATTATGAAAAAGAACAATTTTGAAGTATTGACGCTAAAAAAAGGCGCGGTCACAATTTATGATTTTGGAGAAATTAAACTCCATGCCTATCAGACAAACAATCCGTTAGGCGACGAACTTTTTGTTCTTGAAAAAAACGGAAAGGCGGTTATAATTGAAGCCCCGCTTTTTTACGAGAACATCAAAGAATTGGAAGAATATGTCAAATCTTTAAATGTTTCCGTGGAGGGTTTATTCCTTTCTTACCACATGGCTGCAGGAGCGAGTTTTTTATCTGATGTAAAAAGATATTCAACCAAAACAGCCTATGAAGCCGCAAGCAAAGGATATGCAAAAGAACTCATTAAAAATTTTGCGAACTCTTTTGGAAATCTGATTGACCCAACGACCAATACCGTAACAAATTATGTTAAAGACAACGAGACTGTTAGCGTAGCCGGTATTAAAGTTATAATCAGAGAAACAAGAGAAGGGTTTGACATTATTTTGCCTGAGATAAACGCCGTATATCTGCACATGATGGGACATGATGTTCACTCAATAGTAGCGGGCAATGCTTCGGCGGATGAGATAATCGCTCAATTGAGCGCTTATGTTAAAGAGGGCTATGATTTAATTCTCTCTTCGCACTATATTGCGGAAGACAGGCGCGACATTGAAACCAAAATCGCATATCTAAAGAAATTAAAAAAGATTGCTGCAAAATCAGCGTCTCGAGATAAATTCAAATCATCGGTTAAAAAAGCGTATCCCGATTATACGGGCGAGAATTATTTGGACATGACTGCTCAATTATTCTTCCCCGCATAAACACAAGTCAAAAAGCCTCAGTCTATAAATAGACTGAGGCTTTTTAAAAAGAGGCTGACTAATTCATTGTAAGTGTGGCAAGCCGCAATATACACGAAAGAAAAACCTTGTAGGGGCGGGTTTTCAACCTGCCCTCTGGACGAATGGTGACCCTCAATGGGAAAGAGTAGAAATAAACGGCGAACAGCAAAAACGAACGAAAAAAATATAAAAGTCGTATGGTGCGGGTTTTCAACCTGCCCTCTATGACGAACAATGAAACTCAACGGGAAAAGATAGGAATAAACGACGAACAACAAAAACGAATGAATGAAAAAATATAAAAGTTGTACGCTGCGGGGTTTTTGCCGTTTTGCGTTCTTTGCGCGGTAGTTTCCTTTGTTTAAGGAAAGGGCGCTCACATCTCGCGCCTGCCGCCAGACACGCGCTCTTTATTCATTGCGCGGCGGCTGAAACTTGCGAGAACCCGTTGCCGTTTAATACAGCGCTGATTGATTAAATGCGAAGGAAGATTGATGATTAGTTTTTTCCAAATAATTTTGATACAATCCCGCCATTCCAAGATACAAAAACAAATGGAATTAAAAACGCATTAAAAAATCAATACAAAAAATGAAATCAAAAATATAAAAGAAAAAAAACAAACCCCCCAAAATCCTCCTAGGGGCGGGTTTCAAACCTGCCCTCATCGCAAAGCGAGCCGTTGCCTTTGGACGAATAATGAATCTCAACGGGAAAGAGTAGGAATAAACGGCGAATGACAAAAACGGACGAAAAAAATATAAAAGTTGTAGGGTGCGGGATTTCAACCTGCCCACATCGCAAAGCGTGCCAATGAACCTCAACGGGAAAGAGTAGGAATAAACGGCGAATGACAAAAACGAACGAATGAAAAAATATAAAAGTCGTACGCTGCGGGGTTTTTATCGTTTTGCGTTCTTTGCGCGGTACTTTCCTTTGTTTAAGGAAAGGGCGCTCACATCTCGTCCCGCCGCTATACGCGTGCTCTTTATTTGTCGCGCGGTGACTGCAACTTGCGAGAAGCCGTTGCCGTTTACTTGTTGTTTTATCAATATGTTATTACGATGTATAATTTGTCGCTTTTAAAAGTCAAAAACGATTAAACAAATTTGCGCAGGAGGACATTTTCATGAATTTAGCGGATAATAAATCAAATGAAGTTAGCGCAGTTTTGTTAAATAACTATCTTGGATTATTAAGCAGTCTGACTTTAGAATATCAAATGCAATTGTCGCAAAGATTGTCTTACAATATTTCAAGGTCAGAAAAAAAATCCAAAATTTCTACCGAGAAATTGGTAAATCAGTTTTATGGGGCTTGGTTGTCCGATAAAAGCGCAAAAGATATGCTTGACGAAATTAAGGCAGATAGAAGAAAATGAAAAACATCTTAATCGAATTGAAAACATTGTTATAGAAAATTGGATTATTAGATAAAACGCGTCAAAAATATAAAAAAACAAAACTTGTATGGGCATGTTTCAAACCCAGCCGCCATTATTTTGTTATCAACAATAATAAGGAGTTTATCCAGTGGAAAAGCAAATCCTCAAAACAACTTTCGGGGCAGACCCGCGTGTCTGCCTTTCTCTTGTGGCAGCGATTAATTTTTAATAATCTTTCATTATCAACGGTTAATCTTTTAATACCCCCCCCCCCCCCCCCCGCGGAATCTAACAAATAGGGGGATAATATAATGCCCCCTATAAAACCAACCATAAAGCAAATCCTCAAAATAATTTCAAAATTTGTATGGGCGAATAATCATTTGTCCATACAACAACAAAACCCCAAAAATTTCGTAGGGCGTGGGTTTCAAACCCACCCTCATCGCGAAGCGTGTCGTTGCCTCCATCCGCACAAAATAGACCTTTTACACAACCAACACATAAAAATAGACGGACATTGTTATTCTGCGCGAAGTTGCAGAATCCATTTTATGCCGTTTTTCAAGCCTTTGTTATTAGCAATAAAAAAGAGTTTATTGTATAGGTTCTGCGGTTTTGCGCAGAGTAACAATGCGTTGATTTCCTTTAGGCTCGTTGCGGGCTTGACCCGCAATCTTCGTCGTTTTCTTTCTGTGTCATTGGTAAAAGACACTCCGATTCCATCACTTTCGACCGTCTCCCCAACTCCGTCATTCCCGAATGTCTCTGTCGGGAATCCATTTTTCCCGCAAAGCGCGTCGTTGATTTTTGATTTGCCGTTTTCGTCTTTGTTTTCCAGATTGAGACGCGCGTATAGTGCGTCGCTACATTCATTTTTGTCGTTTGTTTTTAATAACCTTTGCCGTCTTTCCTCTATTCTTTTTTCTCGTTTCTCTCTGTCGTTTTATAGTCCATTTTCCAACAAAATTAAATCAAAAATGCTTTTGATATTGTTTGCATTGGTATTTTTAAGCGTTCAGTTGCTTGCTGCAAATCAGCCTCGTATTAATTGGACTTCAGGCTCGCCATCTTTTAATATCCCAACAGGAGATTATTTTCAAAATCTTACTGCTGCAAACGGGGGCGCGATTTCTATAGTAGGCGTTACAAATTTCACATTATCTGGAACTTCAGTTACATTTTTAAAAAATAGCGCAACTGGTAGTAATGGCGGGGCTATATTTATTCAAAATTCGCAGGGGCTTTTTAATGTTACAACGGCTTATTTTTTAGAAAATAGCGCTAGTGCTGGCGGTCAGAGATTGGGCGGCGGCGGTATAAATATGAATAATTCGAATGTTACATTTCAAGGGCAATATTTAAAATTTGAAAAAAATAGCGCTATTGGCGGCTCTGGCGGGGCAGGCGGCGGCGGAATACACGCTCATACTACAAGCCGTCTTACATTAAGAACAAGCACAGTGATTTTCGAGAACAATTATTCGGCTCAAGACGGCGCAAGTTTTTTGATACGAGATTCAATATTTGATGTTACGCAAGATGTGGACTATATGTATATGATAAACAATATAGGCGGAATAGGTCCGGGTATGTATTTGAGAGGTAATGCTACCGTTAATATAAATCCAAAGAGGATATATATATCAAATAACATTGGCACAGACGGGGGCACCTATGGCGGTGGAGCGATGATGCTATATAATCCTGCAAGTATGGCGCTGACATTTGGCAACGCTTCAAATTCGCAAAGAACGCAAATTATAATTTCAAAAAATACCGCGCAATCTTATGGAGGGATGTCTTTAGTTCAAGGCACAGCGGAAGGTAATGGCACAGTTAATCTCACTTTTGTCAATTCAAATATAGAGGCTACAAGCAATACTGCTGTATTATATTATGGCGGTATTATAGCTGTAAAATCTGGCATTGCGCTAATCAGTTTTAATAATTCAAATTCAACATTTATAGGCAACACAGCGCGACTAGGAGGGTCAATATATTTAGGTGGAAATGCAAATAGTAAAGTAACATTTGATGGCGGCAGTATATACTTTACGAGCAATGCTTCGCTTGCCGCAAATTCAGAAGGCAATATAGCGATAATAAGCGGTTCAATGGAAATAAAAAATCTTACAAATATGATAGGCAAATACAACCGCGCTGCCTCTGGCGGCTTTCTATACATTCCAAACAACATAGGTTTTACATTTAGCGGGCAGACCTTGGAGATGAGCAGCAATGTGGCTTTTGGCAATGGAATAAGCGGCGGTGGATATGGACGCGGCGGTGCGTTTTATTTTAACGGGACGGGCAACATAACATTTTCGGGCAATGACATGAAATTTTTAGGCAACACAGCGTCGTCTGGTGCGGTATTATATGCGCTTGGCGGCAAGAAAGTAGAATTTACTGGAACAAATGCGAACGCGCAATTCATAGCGAACATAACGACTGTTGGGTATGGGGTAATCAGTTGGGCGGAGGCGGGCACAGAAGTAAGGTTTAGCGGATTAAATAGTTTAATAGCGAAATGGAACAGATCGAGGGCAGGCGGTGGATTTTTATATATCAACGGCGCGCAATATGTATTAGACTCAAGGAGCATAGACATAAGCAGCAATGGGGCGAGAGACAGCGCGTCAAACATAAGCGGTGATGGCGGGGCGATATACTTATTAAATTCG
>JAITTG010000009.1 GCA_031287095.1 Candidatus Parendomicrobium reticulitermitis
GGGGGGGGGCGGGCCCCCAAGTCTAAAACTTGTCAATGATACTCTGCGCTATATTGATTGGAAAACTGGACCAGAGGGTCCAAGAGTGATGAGAAAAGAAGATTTTAAAAAGTTAAAAAAAGCGGCTCAAGAAACCGACGCTTTATTTGCAAGGAGATTTGACAAAGCGATTGACGCCGATATTATTGAAATGGTTTATAAAGACATATTATATACTTGAGAGGAATGCGAATGCCGTTTTATTTTTGTCCTGAAAATATTGATGAGAATATCTTAATTGAAAATCATAAAAAAGCCCAAAACATATTAAATTGCAACAATAGCCGTAATGCCGCCGCGCCGATTGACAATATAATCGCAAAGAGACAAATTATTGATTGGAAATTAGTAGAGCATACGACAAAACAAATCATTAGAGATTTTTTTAAAATTATTGCCGTTTTATTTTCGCCAAGAAGACAAAATAGCGCCTATGTTGCTTTTATACCGCGCGGCGATATGGGGGATTTAATTAGGGAAACAAGTATTCTTGTTGAATTGGTAAAAATGAGTCCTTCTGTTATAGTTGATATTTATGGTCATACAAGTAAGTTGAAACCGATTTTTATAGGCATAAAGAATATAAGATATTTTTTTCACGAACATTCTTTTAAAATTTTAAGAAATTGCTATGATTTAATATATAGTTTTTCAGATGTGGATTGCGCAAAAATTGATTTTATAAAAGCCGGCAAAGAATTGACGGACAAAATAATTGCCAATAAACAAGAATATACTGCAAAATTTTTAACCCCTATCAATTGCATCAATAAATTAAAAATCAGCGCGGCTGTGGACAATGTTTATGACGATAAATTGCTTATGTCTTATAAGACAAAGTCATTAAAGAAATTCGGCATTAAACCTGAAACTAAATATATAACATTTCAGCAGGCTGCGACTGATAAAGGGACTATGTTTCATGCTAAGTGTTGGTCTAATGATAATTGGCTTAGATTTATTGAAATTTTAAATAACAATATGGACAAAGATATAAAAATTGTTAGAGTAGGGATCGGGGGGGGGGGTATAAGCGGCTATAATATTATAGACACAATGAAAAAGACCTCTTTTAATGAACTTTGCTCCATAATAAAGAATTCTTTATTACATATTGACATTGACGGCGGATGCGTTCATATTGCAAAGGCTTTGGGAACAAAAGCATTGGTTTTGTGGGGCGTTACTCCCGGCGATTATATCGGGTATGATAATAATATAAATATCGCATCGTCTATGTGTAGATATTGTTGGGATTATCATTGGACTTTTCATTGCGTTTTTGGCGAGGCTCATCAGAAGTGCATACAATCAATCGCACCAGAATTTGCAGCGCAAAAAGCGATTGAGTATTTGAGAACTATATTAAAATAGATTGAGCAGTTGATAGATTAAAAAAGAATAAATCAGATTGAATATTATCAAGTAGCGCTGTCTGTTCTTGACGAAAATATTTTAGCGCGAGAACTCAAACCCTTAAAAAGTATTAGAGATTCTTATCCAAAATTCTTGCTTACCCGCGATTATAACAATGCCGATTACGACGGCATTAAACAAATGAATGTTTTAGATTGGCTGTTGGGAAAAGAATGATATAGAGAAAAAGGGAACAAAATGAAAATTTTTCACGGAAGCGATATTATTGTTGAAAAGCCTGAATTGAGAATGTCAAATAGGGCATTGGATTTCGGCAATGGGTTTTATACTACTACTAATAAAACTCAAGCAAAAAGATTTGCTCAAATAGTAAGCGAAAGGAGAAGTAAAGATAGCAAAGTTAAATCAAAGCGTTTTATCAGTATATATGAAATTGATTATGATTTTATGAAGAAAAAACTTGATATATTGTATTTTGCCGCTCCTAATGGAAAATGGTTGGATTTTATAACCGCAAACCGCCGAAGTAAATATGAGGGCAAACGCTATGATATTGTTTATGGAGCAGTTGCAAATGATACTGTCTATAAGACGCTTATCGCCTATGAAAATAAATTTTATACAAAAGAACAAACTATAAAGATATTAATGGGGCGAAAACTATATAATCAAATGACATTTATTACTAAAAAAGCGATTTATTTTTTGCATTATGTCGGGTATGAAGAGGTAAAAGATGAAAAAATTTAACGAGTATAAACCATGGCAGTTAAAAGGCGTGCTTGAAATGTTGGTGCCGCTTGTTATAGGTGAAATATCTAAAAGCAGAAACATTAGTCATGATGAAGCTATTGAATTATTATATTCATCTCATTTATATAAAACGCTTGAAACGGAATCTACAAAAATGTGGCATTTAAGCCAATTGACGCTGTCCGACCTTTTAAACGAAGAACTTGAAACAGGCAAAATTACTTTTCCAGAGGAAGCATAATGGATGAAGAAATTTTTAAAACGCATACGGATTTTGTCGTTTATTGTATAGAAGAATATAAAGCCGCAAAAAAAATGAGCGGCAAAGAAGTCATGGAATTGTTTAAAAAACATAATGTCATTGACTATATAAGAAATAATTATGAGGCGCTGCATACTATGGGCGGTCTTGCTATTACTGAAGATTTACAAATGTTTATTGATGCCGGAGCAAATTGAGCCGCTGTTTCATTAAAATTATAAATATGCTTGGTTTTGACAATAGATATCAATAAAAACTGATATACAAAAGGAAAATATGGACAAAGAAACATTGCTTAAAAGATTAACAGATATAGAGTGGGACGATTTTGAAGTTAAAGAAGCCCGCAGGGAAATCCCTAAAAGCGCATGGGAAACGGTCTGCGCTTTTGCTAATACTGCAGGCGGTTGGCTTATTTTCGGCATTGCTCAAAAAAATAAAAATTTTGAAATTATTGGAATTGAAGAGCCTGAAAAAATTGAGTCCGATTTTGTCACAACTTTGCGTTCACATAGTAAGTTTAACGCTATTATCAATCCAGAATGTATGAAATATGATATTGACGGCAAGACAATTCTTGGATTTTTTGTCCCAGTATGCGAAAATAAACCGATATATTTCAATAATTTGCAAAATACTTTTATTAGGACTGCAAGCGGCGACCAAAGAGCCTCTGAATATGAAATAAATACTCTGTATCGCAATCAGGCTTTTGGAACTATGTCAAATAAATCTGTCAAAGGAACTTCTATAAAATCATTTAATAAAAATTCATATCAAAACTTTAGAGATTATTTAAAAAGAATGGTTTCGGATTTACAATACAATAAACTCCCAGATACAGAATTTAATCAAAAATTGCAACTTGTTAAAAATGGGGAATTAACTTACGGCGGGCTGCTTTTTCTAGGCGATAATGACGCTATACAAGAGCATTTCCCTGATTTTAGAATAGATTATTTAGAAATTCCCGGATTATCATATACAAATGCCAGTCCTCGTTATACTTTCCGCATTCAAGAGCAAGAAAACCTGTGGGAATATTATTTTGTTCTCTTTCAGAGATTGCGCAATTATGCCGACAATCCGCTGTATATAGGAGAAATGGGCGGCGGTTATGAAGACGACAAACAAATAAGCGCTTTAAGAGAGGCTTTAATAAATATGCTTATTCATTGCGATTACTTTAGTCCGATGAAACCGCGCATTAGAGTATTTAGCAATCGCATTGAATTTGAAAATCCCGGCGCTTTTCCGCGCCCGCTTTCTGAACTGATAAAAGAAGATGTGTCTATCCCAAGAAATCCTGTATTGGCTAAATTGTTCCGTTGCGCAAAACTTTGCGAAAATGCAGGCTATGGTTTTGATAAAATGCTTGCTTGGAAAAAGGAAACAAAAAAAGAGGTTTTGTTTGAGTCGACAATTGATATGACAAAAATCACTTTTATGTTTGATGATAAAGTCAAGAATGCGACAAAACAGACGGAAAACTACTATAAAACTACCAGAAAACTACCAGAAAACTACCAGAAAACTGTCAAAAATCTGCCAGAAAATAAACTTTCGGTAGAGTTTTCTATTTTGGAAATATTAAAAAGCAATCCTAATATATCTCGCTCCGATATATCAAAACAATTAGGAAATATATCGTCTGATTTGGTCAAATATTATTTAGATAAAATGAAAAAAAACAAAGTAATCAAAAGAAAGGGACCCGATAAAGGCGGAAGTTGGATAGCGTTGTAGTATGCGAGGAGTTAAAAGTTGAAATTATTTAAAGATATTTTAGGAAGAATTTTTCTATCTCAATATGAAAACGATATAAAACTTAAAGTTAGAATTTCATTGTTTTATGTTTGTTTTTTGCTTATTGTTTTTGCTTGTTTTCGTTTATTGTTTTGCTTGGTTTATCCCGATGCTTTTGCTTCGCTTTCTTTTTTGGAGAAATTAAAGGCTTTTGCATTTGGACTCCGCTTTGATATAAATATCGTAGGTATTTTTGTCGGATATTTTATAGCCGCTATGTTTTTGCCTATTGCGGACAAACAAAAACTTTTGATTAAAATTTTTACAGTTTTGATGACGATTTCTACTCTTGTGATTTTACTGTTTTTATGCGGCGATTTTTTTTATTTTCCGCAAGTCAGACGGCACATGAGCGAAGAAATCATTATGGCTTATATGGAAAAAGGGCTGATAATAAGATATGCCTTTGAAAATTATTGGCATATTTTGCTTGTATTATTTGGGGGAGTTTTACTTTTGATTAGAGCGCAGTTTAAGTTTATAAATAAGAGGTTTTTGATTTCTGCAAATCCCAAACTCAGTCTGTTTAAAAGTTTGGGAATTTTTTTATGCGTTGGATGCGCTTTGTTTTTGTCAGTCAGAGCGAGTTTTGGGGACAGAGCGATAAATCCAAATCAGGTTTTTTCTATGACAAACAGTTTTGAAAGCGCCCAACTAATGCTCAACGGCGTTTTTACTCAATATCAATTCTTGATGGGCGTCGACAGACAAAATGAAATAAATCAATATCCTTTTGACAAAGCCGTCAAGAACGCGCAAAAACTTCTTTTGTCCGAAAACGAAATAATCGCAGATGAAAATTATCCTTTGATGAGGCGCAATAAGAACGCTAAAAAATTTGAGAATTATAATGTCGTAATAATTTTGTTGGAAAGTTGGACTCCGTATTATATAGACTCTCTTAATGATAGCGCGGGGAGGGGTATGGCAAAATTTAAAGTTACCTCCAATTTTGACGCTATAGTAAGAGATTCAATAGTTTTCTCAAACGCTTATGCAAATGGTCTTGGAAGTTTATTTGGGATATCCGCTTCTCTTACAGGCATACCTTTGATGCCGGGAATGGTTTATAATGCGAACTCAATAGACGCTACCGCTAAAAAGACCGCGCTTGCCGACGAATTTAATAAAAGAGGATATTTCACAATGTTTGCTCAATCCGACAATAGAGAATCTATGCAGATGGCGGATTTGGCAAAAAATATGTTGAAATTCCAAGAGAGTTATGGTCTTGAAGACATTCCTCTGAAAAGAAAATACGAAAACGATATTCCCACAGGCTATGATTTTGAAATGCTTGATTTTGCCGCCCAAAAAGCCGCCGCCGCCCGCAAGAAAGCCCGTCCGTTTTTTATGTATCTTTTTACAGGCTCTACTCATGTCCCATTTTTTTCCACAACAAAAGAGTTTGAAAAATATCCGGCAGATTCTATGGAAAATAAATATCTCAATACTTTATATTATGCCGATAAAGCCATAGGAAATTTTATGGACATTGCAAAAAAAGAGGGCTATTTTGACGATACGATTTTTATATTTATGGCAGACCACACGCAAGGATATACCCGCAGTTTAAACGGCGTTTTAGAACGGTTCCGCATTCCTTTTATAATTTACGCTCCCAAAATTTTACAGCCTAAAAACATTAAATGGACAGTATCTCAAAGCGATTTGATGGCTACAATTTATCATATTATGAATTTTGACGGCGATTTCTCCGATATAGGCGTCAATGCTTTAGACGAAAGCGCAAATCATTTTGCTCTATTAAACGACGGTGCAAATATAATTCTAATAGACGGTTCCGATTATATCAGACACAACAGAGAAACGGCGGCAGAGTCGTCGTTAAATGCCGAAACAGAGCGTTTCCAAACAATGCAAGAAAATCTGTTATCATTAGACAAAGCAATCACAGGAGTTTTCAAAAAAAATAAATGGTATAAATGATGATGATGTAGGAGCAGACCCATGTGTCTGCCCAAAAACAGGAGATTAAAATGAGATTTTTTTGGAAAATTTTCAGCAAAATTATTTTATTAAACATCATATTCTTATCAGCAATGTCTATTTTTCGCCTTATTTTCTTTTTGTATTACGGGCAGGGGACGGATTTTAGCGGGTTTGGAGCGGATATTGTTAAGGCTTTTTATATGGGAATAAGATACGATGCGGCTGTTTTGGGATATATTAACGCCCTTGTTGTTTTGGCTTTTTGCGTTTTGGTGTTTATTGGAAGAACGGAGTATTTTGTTAAACTTTTTAAGGCGGCAAGAATTTATTATACGGTTATTATGGGATTGGTTTTTGTCTTCCTATATATAGATTTTGAGTTTTACTCATATTTTCAAAGCCATCTCAATATCTTGGCTTTTGGTATTGTTGACGATGACACTAATGCCCTTTTGTCAACTTTCCATGAGAATTATAATTTTTTTATTGTGGCTTTGAAATTTGCGGTTTGTTTTGTTATTCCTTATTTGATTGCAAGACTTGTATTAAAAACATCCCCATCATCATGGATAATCCGACAAGGCGAAGCCTTGACAGGCGAGGGTAAATCGCAGAGCGTAGTCAAAGTAGTTATTTTCCTAATATTAGGTCTCTTAAATTTTATTGTTATCAGAGGAACTTTCACAATGTTCCCATTAGGCTTGCCCAATGCAGAAATTTCCACAAACCCCTTTATAAATAAAACAGCAATCAACGCTTTCTATACTTTTGAAGACGCTATTGTCGTTAGAGGCGAGGAAAACAATATAGATTATATTGAAGCGGCGGGGTATAAAGATAATATCAGACAGGCTTTTGCAGATTATCTGGATAAGGATATATCGGAAATTCCGCAAGACCATCCCGAAGGCAGTCTGAAAATCAATCTTCCTTATAATAAAGATATTGAAACCAGCAAACCCAATATAATTTTTATTGTGATGGAAAGTTTTGGAGCGGACTTTATCAAATATAATTCGCCGCAATTTAATATCTTGGGCGGCTTAAAACAGCATTTTGACGAAGATTTTTTATTTATGAATTTCTTGCCCGCTCATCATGTGACAATAGGCAGTTTGGAAACGGCAATAGCAAATGTGGCAAGAAGACCAAATGCTCCTTATTTGGCTCAATCAAAATATCTTTACAATAAATACGATTTTTGGGGAGCATTGCCTTATCAAGCAAAAGGATATGAAACTTTATTTTTTTACGGCGGAAATTCCGGTTGGCGCGGACTTGATTCTCTTATGCATGCCGCAGGTTTTGACAAAGTTTTGGGAGAGGGAACTATGCCCTCAAATGCTCCAAGAAATCAATGGGGCATTTTTGACGGGTATCTTTTTGATTTTATTTTTGACGAGTTTAGCAAAGATGATAAAAGAAAATTCGTCTATGTGATGACTATGACAAATCACCCGCCTTTTTCTCTCCCAAAAGATTGGAAACCGAAATCCTTAATTCCTCCTGAAACTTTGGAAAAAAGGATTATCAACAGAGAAAACGCTCAAATGAGATTTGAAACATATCAATATGCTTGCGAAATGCTTGCGCAATTTATCACAAAAGTTAAAAACTCAAAATACGGAGACAATACTATAATAGCCGTAACAGGCGACCACAATTTTTGGGGAATTTTTCAGTATTCGTCTGAGGAAGCGCTTGACCAAATAGGGGTTCCATTTTATTTGTATATTCCTAAAAAATGGAAACCGTCAAAAGTTGATACTACAGTTTTTGGTTCTCATATAGACATTTTGCCTACGATTTACTATTTATCGCTTTCTAATACGCAAATTTTCGCTATGGGTCAAAATTTATTATCCAAAGAAGCGCAAAAAAATATAGCCTCTCACGACAGCGGCGCTATTATGGACAAAAATTACGCGCTCCTTTATAATTTCCAAAACAAAAGCGCATCATATTATGCGTGGGACAAAGACAATAAAAGAAAAACAGTTCAATCTGATAGGACGCAAGGACACAATAAATTACTAAAACGCTTTTTAGCGCAAACCGCCGTTGCGGATTATTTGATAAAAAATACAAGCAAATAGCGTTGTCATTGCGACTCGGCTGTCATTACGCATTGTCCGGCTTGCCATCTAACAAAGCCGCATCATTGCGCGCTAACAAAGCCTTGTCATTCTGCGCGTAAGCCGCAGAATCCATAAAATGCCGTTCAGTCAATTAAAACCCTGAAGGGGTTTAATGTCGTTATCGTTAATACCCTCGTATTGCCGCAGGCTATGCTGGGGATATAATGCATCTTGTCATTCTGACGCAATTGCGCGCAACAATCGTCTATCTTTCTTAACTTACTTGACTAAATAACCCCATAGGGGACATGGAGGTTTCAAATGAAAGTTTTAATCACAGGCGGAGCGGGTTTTATTGGGTCTAATATAGCAGACCTTTTAATAAAAGATGGATATAAAGTCATAATTTTTGACAATCTCTCTTCGGGCAAAAAAGAAAATATCAATGCTAAAGCGGCTTTTTACAAGGGCGACATTAAAGATAAAAATCGCGTTTTTGAAGTTTTCAAAAAGGAAAAGCCCGAAATTATCATTCACAATGCCGCTCAAATAGATGTTAGGAAATCTGTCGCAGACCCTGTCTGCGACGCTCAAATAAATATCTTAGGCTCTATCAATGTTTTAAGCGCGGCTGTGGAAAATAAAGCGAAGAAGGTTATTTTTGCATCCTCAGGCGGCACAATTTACGGCGAATGCGGCAAAATCGCTCCTGATGAAAGGGCTTTTCCAAATCCTCTATCTCCTTACGGCATAGCCAAACATTCAGTTGAAAATTACATTAAATTTTACAGCGAAATATACGGCATAAAATACACAATTTTAAGATATGCCAATGTCTATGGTCCGCGCCAAGACCCGCACGGCGAAGCGGGCGTTGTGGCGATTTTCTCAAACGCTATGCTTTCAAACGGAAATATAAAAGTTTTTGGAGACGGCAAACAAACCAGAGATTATGTTTTTGTAGGCGATGTAGCGGCGGCAAATTTGAAATCTTTAAAAAAGGGCGATAATGAAATCATAAATATCGGCGCAACAAGGTTAGTTTCTGTAAATGACTTGATTAGAATAATATCTAAAACTACGGGATATTTAAAAAAGCCGAAAATATTGCCAAAAAGAGCGGGCGAATTGTTTAGAAGTTTCTTGAATGTCAAAAAAGCGCAAAAAGTTTTAGGCTGGAAACCTGCTGTTAGCATTGAAGAAGGCATAAAAAAGACGATAGAGTTTTTTAAGAATAAGTAAAACGATATTGCCGCACGCCGTCATTACGAGATTTAGATTTGCGGGTTTTAGGCATGAGATTGTCTTTTGGGTCTTGTAGGCTGCCCCGCAATCTCACCGCGAAGCGTTATATCAACTTAATCGCCTATATTATGATATAATCCGCCTTATTAAACGCATATTTCAAATGAGCCTTTGGCTCAAATACAAGGGCGTGGACTTGGAAGTCCGGTCCCTATATCAAGGAGCAGTAAAATGAACAAAGTAGAAGGAAGCGCGAAAGGTTATTTTTTTACATCGGAGTCCGTAACGGAAGGGCATCCTGACAAAGTTTGCGATATGGTTTCCGATTCCATTTTGGACGCAATTTTAAAACAGGACGCAAAAGCAAGAGTGGCTTGCGAAACCTTTATTTCTAAAGGGCTGCTTATAGTCGGCGGCGAAATCACCACAACGGCAAAGATCAATGTCAGAGAAGTGATAAAAGAGACTATTAAAAAAATCGGTTATGACAGACCGTCTTTTGGTTTTGATTACAATACTTGCGCGATTATGGACACAATCAACAGCCAATCTCCCGATATCGCCCAAGGCGTGGACATTGGAGGAGCCGGCGACCAAGGTTTGATGATAGGCTATGCTTGCAAAGAGACGACTGAACTTATGCCATTGCCTATAATTCTTGCCCACAAACTTGCATTTAGGCTTACTGAAGTCCGCAAAAAAAATATTTTGAGATATTTGGGACCTGATGGCAAAAGCCAAGTTACTGTTGAATATGTCAATTGGAAACCAAAAAGAGTTGACGCCGTAGTTATTTCCACTCAGCATACGCAAGAAATTTTAGACAAAAGCGGTAAAAAAATCACTGAAAAATCCAAAAAAGAGATTTTTGATAAAGTCATAAAACCCGTGCTTGGCAAGTGGATAGACAAAAATACAAAAATCTATATCAATCCAACGGGTAAATTCTTGGTAGGCGGACCTATCGGAGATACGGGCTTGACGGGACGCAAAATTATCGTTGACACTTACGGAGGCATGGCGGCGCACGGCGGCGGAGCGTTCTCAGGCAAAGACTCTACAAAAGTGGACAGAAGCGCTTGTTATATGGCAAGACATATCGCCAAAAACATAGTAGCCGCAGGACTTGCGGACAAATGCACAGTCCAGTTGGCTTATGCCATAGGCGTAGCAGACCCTGTTTCAATAATGATAGACACTCATCACACAGGAAAAGTTTCAGGCGGAGTTCTTGAGCCGATAGCGAGAAAACTTTTTCCATTGACTCCAAAAGGCATAATTGAATATCTAAAATTGCGCCGTCCAATTTTTTCCAAAACAGCCGCCTACGGACATTTCGGCAGAAATGATTCCGACTTCACATGGGAAAAAACCAATAAAGTCCAAGAATTACAAAAAGCAGCAAAAATCTAATATACCGCCGCTTCCTCTTGTCTTGTCCCCTCTTACTTGATGGGATAAGGCAAGGGCGGCGGGGGATGCAAGGCGCAAAAGGAGAAAAAATGAAATACGCAATTAAAGATGTCAAATTAGCGGAACATGGCAGAAAAAAAATTATCTGGGCTGATAAAGAGATGCCTGTTTTAAGACAAGTCAGAGAAAGATTTGCAAAACAAAAACCTCTAAAAGGCATAAAAATTGCGGCTTGTCTGCATGTCACAACTGAGACTGCAAATTTAGCAATCACCCTAAAAGCGGGCGGAGCCGATATTTATCTTTGCGCTTCAAATCCTCTTTCAACTCAAGACGATACGGCGGCGGCTTTAGTCAAGTATTACGATATACCTACTTTTGCTATCAAAGGCGAGGACAATAAAACTTATTATAAACATTTGAACGAAACCTTAACCATAAAACCCAATATCACAATTGACGACGGCTGCGATTTAGTTACAAATATCGTCAGCAAAAACAGAGTATTGTTAAAAGATATTATCGGAGGGGCGGAAGAAACTACTACCGGCGTGATTCGTTTAAAAGCGATGGAAAGAGACGGCGCTCTTGAATATCCCGTAATAGCAGTCAACGACGCTATGACTAAACACTTTTTTGACAATAGATACGGCACGGGACAATCCACAATAGACGGCATAGTGAGAGCGACAAATATCTTGCTTGCAGGCAAAGTCGTTGTAGTTGCCGGGTACGGCTGGTGCGGCAGAGGTTTTGCTATGAGAGTTAAAGGTTTGGGCGCTCATACTATAGTTACAGAGGTTGACCATTTAAAGGCAATTGAAGCCGCCATGGACGGATTTGAAGTTATGCCTATGAAAGAGGCTGCAAAAAAAGGCGATATTTTCGTCACTCTTACAGGCGATTTGAATGTTGTGGATAAAGCGCACTTTGTTTTAATGAAGGACGGCGCAATAGTTTGCAATTCCGGACATTTCAACGATGAAATAAATATTATGGCTTTAAAGGAAATGTCTAAATCCTCAAAAAATGTCAGGGATTTTGTTGAAGAATATACTTTAAAGAGCGGCAAAAAGATTTGTATTTTGGCTGATGGAAGATTAATAAATCTTTCAGCCGCCGAGGGACATCCCGCAAGCGTTATGGATATGTCTTTTGCAAATCACGCTTTGTCTGCCGAATATTTAGTCAACAATTATAAAAACCTTGAAAAGAAAGTTTATGTAGTTCCAGAAAATATTGACAGAGAGATTGCAAGACTTAAACTCAACGCTATGGGCATAAAAATAGATGTTCTTACGCCCGAGCAGAAAAAATATCTAAATTCTTGGCAATCGGGGACATAGAATAACGCTTGCCGCTTGCCGTTACTTGCGAGAAGCCGTTATCGTTCGCCATTTGGTTTTGCCTTTCGTCCTATCGGGCGGGTTTTAAACCCGCCCCGATAAGTTTTTTTGTTTTTGTCGTTTTGCGCCCTTTGCGATATCAAACTTTGCGCAACTTGCGAGAATCTGTTGTCGTTGCGTTAGTTGCAGTTGTAATTTAAAAAGGAGAAATAAATGATAAATATCGTATCTGCATTAGATAATAATTTTGTCCGTCATTGCGCGGCGGCTATGGCGTCGATTTTGGATAATCATAAAATTTTGTCCGAAGACGATAAAATTCATTTTTTCATTTTGGGCAATTTAACCAATATGAACAAAGAAGCGCTTTTATCTTTACGCAGAATACAAGATTTTGACTGTTCATTTATAGAAATTGACGAGGCGCAATTTAAAAAAATTCCTTTGGACGGGCATAGCGTCACTCTCTGTTATAGATTGTTAATACCAGAAATTTTGCAGGATTTTGCGTCTAAAGTAATTCATTTAGATTGCGATTTGATTTTAAACGCAGATATAAAGAATCTTTGGGACATAAACATAGACGATTACTTGATTGCGGCGGTAAAAGACGAGCCGCATATAAATAAAGCGGAAGGATATTTTAATGCGGGCGTAACGATTTTCAATATCAAAAAATTGAAAGAATTTGATTTTAAAAATAAATGGCGCGCTTATGTCGATAATCTTTCCGAAAATTTAAAATTAAAATATTATGACCAAGATATTTTAAACGACATATTGCGCGGCAATGTGTTTTTCTTGCCGCCCAATTGGAATGTTGAAAAATATAATCTCGGGAAATTTTTTAGCAATTATAAAGGCATTGAAAATGAATTATATATTATTCACTATACTACTCAGGCTAAACCTTGGCTTCCCTTATCCGATCATCCTTTCAAAAATCTCTATATTAAATACGCTAAAATGACGCCTTGGAAATATGAGGTGGGAATATACAAATTGAAGACTATGCTGAAATACGCTTCAAGAATCTTTTTTAAATATTGGGTTAAGCATCCCGTCTTTTTTGTCAAACCAAAATTTTGGTTTAGAGTAAGAAAAGAAGGGTTTTTGAAAGTGATTATTTAAAATGAAATTAAATGAGCAAATAAGGACATTAAAAAAAACATTAGCAAAGTTTATTCTTGATACAAGAAAAAAGAGCGGCAAAGATTTGCCAGATTTCTCAAATCTTAAAACCGCTCTTTTTTTAAGAGACGACAATAAAATCGGCGATATGGTAATTTCATCTTTATTGTTTAGAGAATTTAAAAAACGCCGTCCCGTTGTTAAACTTCTTGTTTTATGCGGACAAGATAATAAAGAGATTATTAAATACAATCCTTTCGTTGACGAAATTATTGAAAAGAAAAACGGATTTTTGAAAAATTGGGCTTTATTGAGAAATTTAAGAAAAAGGAAAATAGACATAGTTTTTGACTTTTTCTTTATGAATCCAAAACCTGCTCATTTGGCAATGCTTAAAATGTTAAATCCGCAGATTTTAATCGGCTTTCACAAGTCTCAATACAATATATATGATATTTCTTTAGAGACGGATACAAATAAACAGCATATCTCAAAAATTTACGAGTTCTTTTTAAAAACTGTCGGGATAGAAAATCCATCATTATGCTATGAGATTTTTCTTGATAAAACTGAAGAGGAAAACGCTAAACAGATTTTTGCTAAAAGCGGCGCTAAATATAAAATAGTAATCAATCCTTTTTCAGCAAGCCGCCACAGAAGCCTTTCAGTTGAGAAATTAAAAAACTTAATTGCTCTTATAGACAAAGAGGCGGACTGTTCTTTTTATATTTTGGCTCAAGAGAAAAATTGCGATTTATTAAAAAATTTTGAAAACAATAAAATTTTCATTTTTAAAGGCAAAACAATTAGAGATTGCGCCGCCCTTATAAAACATTGTTCTCTTGTAATCACCCCTGACACTTCAATAGTCCATATCGCCGCCGCCTTTAAAAAGAATACAATAGCGCTATACCGCGGCTATTCTTTTGTTGAAGAAAAAACCGACATAGTTTGGGGCGCCAACAATCCCAATGCCGTCCAATTAAATGTCAATACAAAAAACGGCTCAATAAAAAATGATATAGAAAATATAGACAATATTCTGATAGTAAACGAAGTGAAAAAGATATTAGATCTCTTATATAACTGATAAGAAAAGAATGTAAGGGTATAGGTATATCATTATGCGCGACAGAGCCTATTTGCGCAAAAGCGGGCTTGTGCGCGTAGGGGCGGGTTTCATCCCGCCCAAAAAGGGCGTCATTTTGCGCAAAGCCGCAGAATCTATAAAATGCCGTTATTTAAGTCTTTGTTGTTGTCCCCTCGCCCTTTGGGAGAGGTTTAAGGCGAGAGGTTCATCGCAGAACAATAGTTGAAAGGTGAAAAGGATTTGATTCTATGTTTTGCGGCGGAGTCGAACCTGCGCATAGTTGCAACGCGCGTAATGACAAGGAAATTCAAATAAATAAAATTCATTAGGAGGAGGCTTAATTATGCCCTTGATGTCAGATGCTCAAAACAAAAAGCCCAATGCCCTCATTAGCGCGGCGGCAAAGGAAGAAGGTTTATCTGAGGAAATTATTAGGCGAGGTATTGCCGAAGGAACTATAGTAATTCCCAAAAACAGCGGACGGGCTCTTAAAAGAATCGTTGCTGTCGGCGCGGGTTTAAAAACAAAAGTGAATGCCAATATCGGAACTTCGCCCGATCATGTCAATTTAGACGAAGAAATCGCAAAACTCAATTGCGCGGTAAGCGCCGGCGCGGACGCTGTGATGGATTTGTCAACAGGCGGGAATTTATCTCAGATTAGAAAAGAGATTTTGGCGGCTTGTCCCGTCTGCGTAGGAACTGTTCCCATTTATGAGGCGGCGTGTAAGATTGTCGCAAAAGGAAAAAAACTTTCTCAAATTGACGGTGAAATGCTTTTTGATGTTATAGAAGAGCAATGCGAGCAAGGCGTGGACTTTATCACAGTCCATTGCGGCATAAATAAAGCGAGCGTAGAAATTTTAAACAGACAGGGGCGGCTTGCCGGTATTGTCAGCCGCGGCGGCTCTTTTTTAGTTAAAACCATAAATGCAAGCGGACAAGAAAATCCTCTCTATGAACAATACGACAGACTTTTAAAAATTGTCAAAAAATACGCCGTAACTTTATCGCTAGGCGACGGTTTTAGACCCGGCTGCACTTTTGACGCTTCAGACGGCGCTCAACTTTCAGAATTAAACATTTTGGGCGAACTTGTTTTAAGAGCAAGAAAAGAAGGCGTTCAAGCGATGATTGAAGGTCCCGGTCATGTGGCGATAGACCAAATAGCGGCAAATGTAGCATTAGCAAAAAAACTCGGACACAATGCTCCTCTATATTTTTTAGGACCGCTTGTAACAGACATAGCCCCCGGCTATGATCACATAACAGCCGCAATTGGCGGCGCTCTTGCCGCAAGTTACGGCGTGGACTTTATATGTTATGTCACTCCCGCCGAACATTTGAGATTGCCTGATTTACAAGATGTCCGCGAAGGCGTAATTGCCGCAAGAATCGCAGGACATGCCGCCGACATGGTCAAAGGCGTCAAAGGCGCCAGAGAAATGGACAATGAGATGTCCAAATGGCGCAAGGCGTTAAATTGGAAAGAAATGCAGAGATGCTCTATAGACCCAGAAAAATTCGCCAAAGAGCGCGCCAAACTGCCGCCGCAGCAAGAAGATGTTTGCACAATGTGCGGCGAATTTTGCGCCATGCGGGATTAAGGCGCGGCGGAGCCGAGATTACATACGGCTGGCTATAAGTTAAGCGCGATGGGAAGGCCGCTTTGCCTTTTGGCGTTTTTTGACGCAATTTGCTTTTGTCGTTTGCTTGACATTGTCGTTCGTCGTTTTGTTTTTTACCCTTTCCCGTTTGGGTTCGCCATTCGTCCAAGCGGGCGGGTTTGAAACCCGCGCCCTGCGAGGATTTGGATTTTTTGGGTTTTTATCGTTTTGTATCCCTTGCGCTGCCGTTAATGCCTTTGGAATAATGCAAAAACTGATAAAATCCGCATACTTTAAATACAAATAAAATAGGAATAAATGAAATTTATTTTGAGTTCTAAAATACATCGGGCTATTGTTACGCAAGCCGAATTAAATTATGAAGGATCTATCAGTATTGATAAGGCGCTTTGCGACGCTTGCGGATTGTGGAAAGGCGAAAAGGTTTTAGTTGTATCAAATACCACCGGCGCGAGGCTTGAAACTTATGTTATTTTTGCGCCCGAAATGTCTGGAACTATTTGTATGAATGGAGCGGCCGCTCATCTAATTAAAAAAGGCGAAGAAATAATAATTATGGGTTTTACGCTTTCAGATAAACCAATAAATTCCAAAGTCGTTTTAGTGGACGACAAAAATCACATTTCTGAAGTAAAAATCAAATAGGAAAAAATCAATGTTTAATCAAAAAGTTTATACCCGCGCGCAAAAAAGGACTGTCCTTGCCGCGTCGGCTTTCTCTTCTTTTATTACGCCTTTTATGGGGAGTTCTGTAGTTGTCGCTTTGCCTACGATAGCGAAAGATTTTAACGCTGGCGCAACTTATGCCGCTTGGACTATTACGAGTTTTATGCTGGGCGCGGCTATGTTTCTTATTCCTTTTGGAAGAATCGCCGATATTTACGGGCGCAAAAAAATCTATATTGCGGGCTGTTTTTTTAGCGCTATATCTGTAATTGCTTGCGGTCTTGCTCCGTCTTTGTTTTTTCTTTTGCTGTTTCGTTTCTTGCACGGCGTATCTTGCGCTTGTATTTTCAGCACGGGCGGCGCAATTCTTGCAACCGTCTATGAGCCAAATGAAAGAGGCAAGGCTTTCGGCATAAATGTTGCTTTTATATATTTGGGCGGTTCTGTAGGACCTTTTATCGGCGGTATTCTTACTCAGTATTTGTCTTGGAGAAGTATTTTCTTTTTTACGGCAATAATGGCTTTTAGCGCGTCTTTTATGGTTTATAAATTTATCAAAGACGAGTGGAAACAAGGCGGTCGTCTTGATATCAAAGCGAGCGTCTTATGCGCCGTTTCTCTTGCGTTTTCTATTTACGGGTTTTCTTTTATCACAGACAAAAACGGAATCATATCTTTTATAATAGGGCTGATTGGTTTAACCATTTTCCTATTATGGCAGGCAAAAACGCCAATCCCGATTTTTCCTATCAAACTATTTTCAAAAAATCTTACATTTGCGATGTCTAATCTTGCCGCTTTTATCAATTATTGCGCCACAGCGGCGATAGGTTTTTTACTCGCTTATTACTTGCAATATATCAGAGGGTTGAACGCCAATATCTCGGGAATAATCCTTGTCAGCCAGCCTTTGGTGATGGCTTTTTTGTCTCCATTTATGGGCAGATTGTCGGATAAAATTGCTCCAAGAATTCTTGCTTCTTGGGGAATGAGCATAATTACAATAGGGCTTGGTTATTACGCTTTTTTGAGCGAGACGACTCCATTTTATTTTATTATTATCACATTGCTTTTTATGGGTCTCGGTTTTGCTCTTTTTTCGTCGCCTAATACAAATGCAGTTATGACTTCTGTAAGTCAAAGATATTTTGGCGCGGCAAATACGATTCTTTCCTTAATGCGTCTTACGGGGCAAATGCTAAGCATAGCAATCGCTCAAGTAGTTCTTGCCGTAATAATAGGACATATTCAAATCACAAGCGAAGTTCACGACGCCTTGCTCAAAAGCATAAAATACGCATTTGCAATTTTTGCCGTTCTATGCGCTTTCGGCATCTGGGCGTCTCTTGCAAGAGGCAAAAGACGGCAATAAATCTAAATATGATATACTCTGCTATCAAAATTCAATTTTAAGGAGTTCGCTGTGGACAAAAAAAATGTTATTCTTTTGATTTTGGCGGTTGTTATAGTTTATGTTTTTTTCTCTTTGAAAAATTCGGATAAAAAAACGGAGATTGTCAATTATGACAATGGGCTTTCCGCCGTTTTTAATCAAGATAAAAAAGCGGAAGTTGTTTCCGTTTTTGTTTTTGTTAGGGCAGGGGCGATAGATGAAAAACAACCGTCGCAATCGGGATTGTCTCATTATTTGGAACACATGATGTTTAAGGGCAGCAAAAATTATCCCGAAGGTTTGTTTAATTCAATAGAGAGTTTCGGCGGTCAGATGAATGCAAGCACAGGCAAACAGCTCACCACATACTATATAAATGCCCCAAAAGAAAATGTTTATGAAATTATCACAATGCTTGCGGACGCTATGCAAAATCCTATTTTTCCGCAAGAGACCATTGATACTGAAAGAAATGTCATTATAGAAGAATTGTTTTTACGCAGAGGCTGGACAGGTTTTAAACTTGCCGAAACGCTTGAAGATACTATCTATAAAGGCTCGCCTATGGCAAATAATGTGGGCGGAACGCCGGCAATTATCGCAAAATCTACAAGACAAGACTTGTTTGATTATTACAATAAGCACTATATTCCGTCTAAAATGGTTGTTTCTGTAGCGGGAAATTTTAATATGAGAAAAGTAAAAAAACTTACCGCCTCATCTTTTGGCAAATTTGAAAACAAGCCCGCGCCGCAAGAGCCGAATTTAGACAAAAAATCCGCCAAAAGACAAGACATTGTAATCAGGGATAATATCTCCGCAGGTCTTGCCGCTTTTGCTTTTTTGGGTCCAGATATAAGAGATGCGGATTTTGTCACAGCGGATGTCGCGGCTTCAGTTTTGAATTTATATCTATACCGCTCGTTAAAAATAAAATTTAGTCTCGTAAATTCCGTTTCCGCCTATTTTGACGCGTCTTTGGGAGCGGGATATTTTGATATAACCGTTTCTTTTGACCCTAAAAATTATAAAGAAATTAAGATGGAAATTGAGCGTCAATTAGAATATCTTTTGCAAAATGAAATTTCTCAAGAAGACATTGACAGAGCAAAAATCTCTATCAAGACGGCAAAAAATTTCGCCGCGCAAACGCAATATAGCATAGCGTCGGAAGCGGGACATTCTATGATAATGCAGAGAAAAGATTTGATTGATATGAATTTATATCTATACAAAGTGGAAGCGGTTTCAGCCGCGGATATTAAGAATTTTTTAAACAAGTATTATTCTAAAGAAAAAATGGTAAGCGTCGCTATGCTACCTAAGGGGTTCTAAAATGAAAAAAATCTTTATTGTTTTATTTTTTATATTTTTGTCGGCAAATTTATCTTTTGCGCAAGTCAAAGAATTGACATTGAGCAATAAAATAAAAGTTTTATTTGAAAAAACTTCAGCCTCTCAAGCGGTTTCAATAAAGGTTTTTACTCCGGTATCTTCCTCATCGGAACAAATAGGCAAGGCGGGCTTGTCTCATCTCGTTTATTATTCAATGAAAATCTCAACTCTCAAACGGCTTAGAGAACAACTCTTGTCAGACATTGACGATATAGGCGCGGATATATCAGGCGACGCCAGAAATCAATACGCTTATATAGGTATAGATTTTTTATCTCCTACGATTGATAAGGCGCTTGATATTATTTCCGATATAATTATAAATCCCGCTTTTAATCCCAAAGAGATTGAGACGGCAAAAGACGATATAAAAATTTCTTTACGGGAAAGACAAGACAATATAATGACAGTCGCTATGGATAATTTTATTAAGAATTTCTATCAAAACACGCCTTATGCTTTCCCAAATATCGGAACTATTGAGAGCATAAATTCTATTTCCGTTGAAGATATAAAAGAATGGCACAGATATTCTTATAGTGCGGACAATATCCTTATTTCCGTAGCGGGAAATATTGATGAGAAAATTTTAAAAAAGGCTTTGGAAAATTATTTTTCAAAAGTTCCCTCAGGCGGGGCTTTTAAAAATCCGTCTTTTTCATTACAAAAACCGAGTAATCCATCAATTAAGATCCCGTCAAAATTTCATCAATCCGCCATAACGGTAGGTTTTGAGTCGCCTTCTTTAAGCGATGAGGATTTTGCCGCTTTTGATATAGCGGTTAATATATTAGGCGACGGAATGAACGGACGGCTTGGCAAAGAAATAAGAGTTAATTTGGGTCTCACTTATGGAATATACATGTTTCATTCGTTGCTAAAAGAAAACAATTTTACTTTAATCGCATCTGCGATGGACGATAAAAATGTCAATCTTGCATTAAAAACAATAGATGATATATTAAAAGATTTCTCTTCAAACGAAGCCTCGCAAGATGAATTAGACCGAGTAAAAGCCAAAGCCAAAAGTTCTTATTTATTTTCAAATGAGACTGTTCAAGCCAAATCCTTCAACAATGGCTGGGGCATGGTAGCGGCGGGAGATTACAATTATAATGCCAAATATCTCAAAAAAATAGAAAAAGTTTCAAAGTCCGCAGTATTAAAAGCGGCGCAAAAAGTATTTTCAAAACAATCTTTAACTATTGTGATAGACGAGAAAAAATAAAAAAATTGAAATTAAAAACACATTGAAAAATCAATATGAAAATTGAAATCAAAAAACAAAAATCCCGAAACTTGTAGGGTGCGGGTTTTAAACCCGCCCTCTGGACGAACATTGCACTCAAACGGGAAAGGGTAAAAATAAACGACGAACGACAAAACCGAATGAATGGCAGTTAAAAAAGAAAAAAAGCGACAAAGACCGCTTCGCGACCCATCCTTACCCTTCCCTCTCACCTCAAAGGGAGAGGAGAGCTCGGACAAATGATAAAACAAATATAGAAATTGTATGGGTGAATAATCATTCGCCCGCACAGACAAAATCCCGAAGGGATTTGATGTTTTTAACAACCCCGCATAGCGGGGACACAAGGAGAGAAACACATGAAAAAAGTCATATCAGCCGCAGCAGTTTTATTGTTCTTTGCAGGAGTGGGATTTGCCGAGTTGAATGTAAAAATCGGAGTGGATGTTTTGGGCAATATCAAAGGCGACGGGTATAATCCAGATGTAAAAGTAGGCTCAACTTTGTCGGGCGAATATCTTTACACTTTGCTTGGCGCCGTAGGTTTGGGGGCGGGCTTTGAATATCTTTATTCAAGACCTATTGATGAAGGCGCTAATTTAGAATTTACATTTCTTCCTATCTATGCCACGGCAAAAGTAAAAGTGCCTATAGTTGGCGTTTACGCAAAAGCAAATGCCGGTTTTAATACCATTATCGCTTCAGATTTTAGCGGCGATAAAAAAGGCGGATTTTTTGTCTCAGGCGCTTTAGGCTGGGAAATTCTGGCAGGCTTATTTACAGAAATCAGTTATGGCAGTTATGGCTTCAGCATTGGCGGCAATGACTATGAATACAGAAAAATCGGTCTTAGCGTAGGTTATAGTTTTAAATTGATATAAAAATTATCATTTAACCGTCGTCTGCGCGTCAAGCCCGCAGGCGGCGAAAGACGAATAATGGGTTAATCGGCGCCATCTTAACTATTATGGAAGAAAATATTTTTTATTTTTACTTTTCTTGGCAGTCTATAGATTTCAAAATCTGAATCTATGCTTATGATTGTTTTGATTCCTGTTCTCTGCGAAGCAATTACTAAAGTCGCGTCGGCAAAATCCATCGGAATATCGGCATATTTTTTAGTTAAATTGACAATCTCTGCAATGTCGTCATTGTTTATCTCATATAAAGAAAGTCCATTATTTACTATCCATTCAAAAAAATCAATTTGAACGCCGATATTAAAATCAAGCATATGCGCAGTTTCAGTAATCACAGATATTGTGCTTAAAAATTTATAGCGTTTTCGCGATTTTTGCCTTTTTGTCGTCTTTTTTATATACTTGCCGTCCTTTCAAAATACGGCGCGGTACCCAAGTGGTAAGGGGGCAGTCTGCAAAACTGTTATGCGACGGTTCAATTCCGTCCCGCGCCTTCCAAAATGCCCGGTTAGCCCAGTTGGCTAGAGCGCTTCCTTGACGTGGAAGAGGTCATAGGTTCGAGTCCTTTACCGGGCAATCTAATCATCAATACAATCAAACAATTGCGAAAATTGCGGTTCAAGCCCGCAAGCGCGGCAAGGGAAGGGCAGTTTTTAAATCCTTGCAACCCCTGTTTTTTGGGCGGCTTCTGATACTGCTTTTGATACTGCGTCTTTTACTCGCGGGTCAAATGCGGCGGGGATTATGTAATTTGGATTTAATTCTTTTTCACTTATCAATTGAGCAAGAGCATAAGCGGCTGCTATTTTCATTTCATCATTTATATCGCTTGCTCTTACATCTAATGCGCCTCTAAAAACTCCCGGGAAAGCCAAAACATTGTTTATTTGATTGGCAAAGTCGCTTCTACCTGTCCCTACTACAGCCGCTCCTGCGGCAAGAGCCTCATCGGGAAAGATTTCAGGTATTGGGTTTGCCATAGGAAAAAGTATAGGGTTTTTTGCCATAGATTTAACCATTTCCGCAGTAAGAGTTTTTGGTGAAGACACTCCTATAAAAACATCAGCGCCCTTGACTGCGTCGCATAGCGATCCTTTCTTCAGACTTTTATTTGAAATCTCCGCCATTTCTGCTTTTTGAGGATTGAGATCTGCTCTTCCTTTATATATAGCGCCTTTTCTATCGCATAAAATCACATCGCAAAGCCCAACCGCCATAAGCAATTTTATTATGGCTATGCCCGCCGCGCCTGCGCCGTTTGTAACCACGGTTATATTTTCTAATTTTTTGCCTACAACTTTTAGAGCATTGATTAAAGCCGCAAGAACTACTATAGCCGTCCCATGTTGGTCGTCGTGAAAAATCGGAATATCGCATCTTTCTTTTAATTTTTTTTCTATTTCAAAGCAGCGGGGAGCGGATATATCTTCAAGATTTATTCCGCCAAAACTACCCGACAAAAGAGCGATTGTATCAACTATTTTGTCCGCTTCTTTTGAGCGAATGCAAAGCGGAATAGCATTGACTCCGCCGAAAGTTTTAAATAAGACGCATTTACCTTCCATCACAGGCATACCAGCCTCCGGTCCTATATCGCCAAGTCCCAAAACAGCGGTGCCGTCTGTTACAACTGCGACAGTATTCCATCTTCCTGTAAGTTCATAACTTTTGTTTATGTCCTTTTGAATTTCAAGACAAGGTTGAGCGACGCCCGGGGTATAAGCGATGGACAAATCATTTTTGTTTTCCACTTTCATTTTCGGCAAGACATCCAATTTTCCGCGCCATTCATAATGTTTTTTTAAAGACTCTTTTGCATAATCCATAATATTCTCCTTTTTCATATTTTTCCTCTCTTACGGGAGAGGGTGTCGCGAAGCGACGGGGGAGGGACGCAAAGCGCTCCTTTTCATATTTCTCCCTATTCTACTGTTGTCGTTTGTCATTCCTTTGTTGTTGCCTGTCATCAACACACTTTTCAAGTGGGTTGATGACAGACTTTTGTCTCGCAGAACGAATTTTTTTTGCGCGCAATAATAATTCTTATACTATTACATTTTTTATATATCAGTCATAAGGAGTCTATTTCTTTAAGTTCAACAATTCGCTTACAGTTACTATTTCATATCCCTTTGCCTTTATTTCATCTATCAATTTTGAGAGAATTCTTACCGCTTTTGCATTTTTTGGAGCGTCATGCAATAAGAATATAGTTCCGCTGCGTATAGCCTTTTTATATTTTGCCAATATCTCGTCATCTGTCATCTTTCTATTCCAATCGCAGCCGAAAGCCCAATTTATTACAATATATCCATGCTTTTTTGCAATTTGTATGGCGTCTGATCTTGAATATCCATTAGGAAATCTTGCTAAATGAGTTTTTACTCCGATTGTTTCCTTTATGATTTTTTCGCTTGAAAGGAGTTCGTTTTCTATTTTGTCATCTTTATTTTCTTTATCGTATAAAAAAAAGTTGATGTGATTATATGTGTGATTTCCTATTTCATGTCCATCTTGAACGAGCCGCTTTGTCCAATTTGGATTTTTTTTTACATGGGAGCCCAAAAGAAAAAAAGTAGCCTTAACATTTTTTGATTTTAAAATATCCAAAATAGCGATTGTTGACGCGCCGGGACCATCGTCAAAAGTCAACGCTACCTTTTTTGAACTCGGCGAGCCTTCTGTATATAAATCTTTGCTTTCTATAAGAGAAATGCCGCTTAATAAAAATACAATAATTGCTACAAAAATCAATGAGTTTTTCAATTTCAACATTTTGAGTTTTAAAATCCTTTTATATATGGGATAAGACAAGCAAGCGCTGTAAGCAAGCCCGCATTGATTATTTGCATCCAAAAATTATCGTTGATTTTCCAAGGTATTGCTTCTATTATAGCCGCTATAATTGCGCCGAGCAAAGCAAAAAGCCAATTAAACAAGAAAAGTCCAACAATAAAACAAGCGCAAAAACAGGCTAAACTGCCCTCTACGGATTTGCCTGCAAACGATTTATGCTTTCCCAGCGTTTTGCCGACAAGAGCAGCCGAAGAATCGCCGAAAGCAAGATAAAGAAAACTTGTCAAAACCATATATTTGTCTTGAAAAATTATAATAGTAAGCAAAGCCCCTGCCAAAGTTCCTATCAAACCGCTGACTTTATCAATTTCTTCTTTTCTATAAAATCCTTTAAAATGAGCGCAAAAGAAAGCGTTGCAAGCGGGAACTTTAAATCTCAAAAATTCAAGAGATCCCACAACAAAAATAAGCATAGCAAGCCCTATAATTACAGTATTTCTGGGCAAATACCAATACCCTGCCGCATATAAAAGCAAAAGCAAGTGAAACCCTTTCCTTTTTAACTCATCTTTTAAAACAACATTCATATTCTAAACCTCCGCCGCATATTTTCAAAACAGCGCGGAGTATATCATTTTTTAAGAATCTTTTTGGCGGTAGCGCATAAACGGCAAAGAGAAACAAGAAAAGAGAAAAGACGGCAAAGGCAATTAAAAGATGGAAAAAACGAATGTAAAGACGCGCTCCGCATTGCCCCATACCTAACCATCATCCTTTCATTTGGAGAGAATAACTACCGCTCTGCTATGAACAGCATTACTACTCCGTCCGCTACGCATCCATCCCTTCACTTGTGAAGAGGAATTAACTGCCGCTTTGCGGTGAAGGCTAATGATTATTTGCCTGCCGTTTGTTTTTTGCATTTCTTCGGGGCGGGCGGATTTCAGACCCGCCCATACAAGTTTTGCGTTGTTTTTTTGTCTTTGTCATTTTTGCGTTCCTTATATGGCAGTTGCCTTTGTTGCTAATGTTAATAAGTAATTAAGCGGCGTTTAAGAAGGATTTGTTAGATTTAAGTTTAAGAGCCAGCGAGAATATTTTTCTTATTTGGTTATTGATATTATTTTGAAGGACGAAAGGGTTGAGGGAGAATAAACTGGAGTGAAAGGAATTGAGTATATTAGA
>JAITTG010000082.1 GCA_031287095.1 Candidatus Parendomicrobium reticulitermitis
CCAAAATACGCTCAAAATGCTTCGCGGAGCGCGTCTCATACATAAATGGAAAACAATAAAAAGAAAAAAACGACAAAAAACAAAAAAATCCAAAATCCTCGTAGGGTGCGGGTTTCAAATCCGCCCGCTTGGACGAGCAGTGAACCTCAACGGGAAAGATCAGGAATAAACGACGAATGACAAAAACAAACGAATGGAAAAATATAAAAGTCGTATGGTGCGGGTTTTCAACCCGCCCGCTGGACGAAATTAAAGAACAAGGAGAGGATAACAAATGCCGAAAATTTCCGTAATAATCCCCGTCTATAATGCTGAAAAATATCTAAAACAATGTCTTGAAAGCATAGTTAATCAGACTTTCAAAGACATTGAAATTATCTGCGTCAATGACGGCTCAATAGATAACTCTTTGGAAATTTTACGAGAATATGCCGCTTGCGACAATCGTATAATTGTAGTCAATCAAACAAATCAAGGCGCGGGAATTGCTCGTAATCAAGGTATAGAAATCGCAAGAGGAGAATATATCCATTTTGTTGATGCTGATGATTATATTGTTGATAATGCTTACGAGAATCTCTATGCTATTGTTAATCAAAATGATTTAGATTTTATAAAGTGTAAGGCTTATGCAATTGATGAAAAAACGAATAGTAGGCTTGATATTTCTTATTACGAGTTAAACGATGTTCCAAAAAATTTTCACAATAGGATAGTCAATTTTTTTGAAGCGCCGGACATTTTAGTCAATATCCCCGTGAGCCCTTGGTTGGGATTGTTTAAAAAGGACTTTGTGTATAAGAAGCACATTCGTTTTAATAATTTGAAATGCGTCAATGATCGGTCTTTTGCCTTCCATTCTTTGATTTCGGCTGATAAGATTATGCTTATAAATGATTATATAGTATGGCATAGACGCAATGTCGAAATGTCATTAGTCTCTTTGCGTGATAAATTTTTTGATTGCCACTTCGCTTCTTGTGAAAATATCAAAAACATAATTAAAGAGTTGCCGAAAAATTTACAAGACATTATTTTGCGTCGACAGATATCTGACATAGGACACTGGTATCATGTCTCCAAAAAAAGTAATTCAATTTATATTAATGAAATTGAAAAATCATTGAGGAAATTTCTTGCAGGCATTGATAAAAATTTAGTTCCTAAAAACTTGCTGTTTTTTGCGCCAAGAATGATTAAAGTGTCTGTAATAATACCGGTGTATAATGTTGAAAAACATATAAGACAATGTCTTGAAAGCGTAGTTAATCAAACGCTCAAAGATATTGAGATAATATGCGTCAACGACGGCTCTACTGACGCATCTTTAAACATATTAAATGAATACGCCGCCAAAGACAGCCGTATACTTGTTGTAAATCAAGAAAATCTCGGAGTGGAATCCGCCCGCGCCGTTGCGCTGGAAATTGCGCGCGGGGAATTTATACATTTTTGCGACCCTGACGATTGGCTTTCAATAGGTATGTATGAGAAAATGATTGCCTCGCTTTCCGCGTCAAAGGCTGATGTGGTTATGTGTAATACGGCTGTTTTTGATGAAAATGGAATATATAATAAAGATGAAATTAAAAATTATTCTTTACAATTTGCAGGACTTCAAAACATAGATTTATATAATCAAAAATGGCAGCCTGTGTTATGGAACAAATTATTTAGAAAAAAAATTATTGACGATAACAATATAAAGTTTCCATATAAAACGAAAACAAGGAGAGGATATGATGAAATTTTCTCTTTTATTTATTTTCTTTCATCAAAAACTTGTTTTTATCTTCAGGACTTTTTATACAATTATCTCAACAGAAAAAACTCTTTGATAAATTCTGTTCGGGCGCGGCAAAGTCCGCTTTATTTTGATAATTGGTATAATCTGCCTTATTTATACAAATTTATAGAAGAGCGCGGCTATGGAGAAAAAGAATTCAACTTGTTCTTAAAAAGATATCATAATCTAACAAAAAACTTTTTTGCCAAACTTCCAAATAAAGAAATTAAAATATCCGCTTTGAAATTGAGCGTTGATTTCTTTAATACGGTTAATCCAAAATACGGCTCAATCAAACATTTATCAAAAGAATATGTTTCAAATATCTTAATGAATAATATGTCTTATTGGGTTTTGCAAAAAGACTTATGCCTCAAAGCGATTGAAGAGACGGGCGCCATTTTAGATGAATTAGATAAATGCAAAATTCAGTATATTCCCGATGTAATTTTTAAACAAATAAGAGATAAAAAATATTTGGAAGTTTATAATTTGATATTCGCTAAAATGCGCAAAAAATAAAGGGTGGCGGTAAAATGAAAAAAGATTTGTCTCAAAGCGGTTGGAGAGACAGGCGTTATTTTAAACGAATTAGACGAATATAAAATTGACTGTATCGCAAACAATGTTTGCCGGATCATGTTATAGCGGAAACCATGTTGATTTGCAGCTAATAGATTAAGGATTAAAAATGAACTTTATCAAATTGGAAGAAGCGCAAAAACGGGGTTATAAAGAATTGTATTTTACTTGGATGGGAATAGGCGATAATTTAGCGCTATTAACCGCCGCTGAAATGAAGTTTGCCCAAAGCGGCGAAAGAACTCTTGTAGGAACTAATTTGCCTCAAATTTATGAAAATTGCAATAGCGTTGATATTATAAAAGGATTTTCTTTTGATGAAATAAAAAACAATGAAAAACTTTTATCCGTTTTAGACACTTACGGCATATCTCCGGTTTTTATTAGCGCTTTGCAATACATAGAATCTTTTGATAATCCGGGAAAGTTTAGAACTCTTTTGGCTGATATGCACTTTTTTGCAAGATATTGTCAATTGCGCGGCATATCGGGCAAAATACAAATAGTCCCGCAATTTTTCTTAACAGATGAAGAAAAGAAATTCGGAAGATTTTTCAAAAATAATCAAATTGCAATTATGTCTAACGGCATATTAAAATATAAAACTTTTCCGATTTCCAAAATGCAGGAATTGATTGATAAGTTAAAAGACAAGTATAATTTTGTTCAAATAGGCGGTAAAAAAGATGAAAAACTTAAAAACGCATTGGATTGCAGAGGAAAATATTCGATAAGACAAGCCGCTTCAATTTTGCATAATTCCGATTTGTTTATAGGGTGTATAGGAGGTTTGATGCATTTGGCGAGAGCGGTATCTTGCAGGTCGGTAATTGCTTATTCTTCTGCTGAAAGTTTAATTTATGACTCATATCCTTGCAATAAAAATGTATCGCCTATAAATGCTTGTAATTTTTGCGGTTTGCGCCAAAAAGACCCGCGGGAAATCGTATGTTATGACAATTACTCTTGTATAAAAAACATAACTGTTGAAGATATGCTCAATGCCGTTGAAGAATCGTTATCTCAAAAAGACGAACCATTGGAAATAGAAACGGCGGATTTAAAGATAGGTAAAGCGAATGGATTAAAACTTTACCTTCAAATGAAAAATGGCATAGGGAATTTACATATATGGGACGCTAAATTTGGAGACAGCATAGTAGAGGAAACAAAAAAAGAAGTCAGAATTTTGGGAATATTCAAACTTGATATTGTTGATTCTTTAAAAAAGATTTATTGAAACGCAATTTTTATACAGTTTTTCAAATACTTGTTAGTTAGTAAGACAAAATGGAGATTTTTATGAAAAGGGAATTGGTTTTTGTAATGTCGGCGCAAAGGGATTCTGTTTTTGAAACGGGCAATATCGTTTTGAGTTTAAATAAATACATGCCTGATACTGATTTTGATATAGTAATTTATCAAAATGATTTGTTCTTGCGCGATAAAGAAGTTCTGCAAAAAATAAAAAATGTTAAATTGAAAGAATTTGATTTTCCGCAGAATTTTAAAGAAGAGATTGAAAAGAAATCTTTGCCCATTCAACTTTTCGGCATATATAAAATTTTTGATTTGTTAGACGATTATAAAACTGCAGTTTGGCTCGATACAAATGCCGCTATTCAAGCCTCTATTATTGGAATAACTAATTGCAGCCAATTAGGGCTTGTTTTTGACAGAGATAATACGGGTATTCCTAAAATTTCCGTTAATTTCAATCAATCTCTACCGGATTATAATATGGACATTTTAAATCATAGCGCGCATATAGCGGCTGCAAAAGACGCTTTGGATTATCGCAATATCTATACTTGGTTATTGGAGCAAACCCCAAAATTTTTATCTCAACTGACTAATCCTGCCGCTGGAATGCTAAATTTGCTTTTACAACAATTTAATATTGAGTTTTCTTCTTTTGATTCAGATGAATATGGAGCGTTTGCGGATTCATATAAAGCAAATGTGGCAAGAATTGTGAGATTTTCAAAAAAAAATAAAATTTGGCGCAATATAAATATATTAAAGGCTTTTCCGGAATGGTATAGAACGCATTTAGAATGGTTGAGATTAGGCGGAAAGGATTTTGTTAGAGATGAAGTTCCCAATATATTGTTTATACAACAAAAAGTTCCGATAGAAAATATAAAAGAAGTTTCATTTAAGATATTCGGCATACCTTTATTAAAAATTAAGAACGACGGAGCGGCGGTAAGAGCTTATGTTTGCGGAATTACAATATTAAAAATAAGCCGTCAGGAAAATACTTATCTTGAAGAAAGCGCCAAAATAAAATTATCTTTGTTGCAATATCTATTTGCAGCATACAATGAAAGAGATTATAAAATCATCAGATTTTTTGGAATCAAAATGAAATTAAAAAGGAGAAAAAATGCCTAAAATATCCGTAATTATGCCTATATACAATGCGGAAAAATATCTGCGTAAATGTCTCGATAGCGTAGTTAATCAATCGTTTAAAGATATTGAAATAATATGCGTTAATGACGGTTCTACCGATAAAAGTCAAAGTATTTTAAATGAATATGCCGCCAAAGACAGCCGTATAATTATTGTAAATCAAGAAAATCTCGGAGTAGAATCTGCCCGCGCTGCGGCGCTGAAAATTGCGCGCGGAGAATTTATACATTTTTGC
>JAITTG010000085.1 GCA_031287095.1 Candidatus Parendomicrobium reticulitermitis
TTAAATTAATTATTTTCAACCCCCCCCCCCCCCCCCCCCCCCCCAAATAACTTAATAATTCTCTTTAGCATTTATTTTCCTCAACAATTTCAGGTAGGTGCGGGCGGGTTTCAAACCCGCGCCATACGAGGATTTGTTTTTTTAGGGATTTTTTGTTTTTGTCGTTTTCCCTTTATGTATGAGACGCGCTCCGCGAAGCATTTTGAGCGTATTTTGGCAGAATTTGTCTGCGCGCGTATAGTAGCGCTATCTAAGCGGACAAATTGTGTCAAAAGACGCCAAAAGGCAATGCGACCATTCAATCGCACTTAACTTAGAGACAGTCATGTGTAATCGCGGCTTGCCGCACTTAAGCATTGAATAGTCTATAATTTAAACAAATCTGTCCCGCAACTATCCACAGCGCAAATCAAAGGCATATCTTTTACTTCAAGTTTGTAAATTGCTTCTGCGCCCAAATCCTCAAAGGCTGTTAAATCGCATTTCATAACTGTTTTTGAGAGCAAAGCGGCTATGCCGCCTGTCGCGGCGAAATATAGAGCTTTGCGTTTTGCTATTGCTTCTACTACGGTTTGATTGCGGGCGCCTTTGCCTATTAAAATTTTTACTCCTTCATCAAGCAGGCGGGGAGTCCAGAAATCCATTCTTGAAGAAGTTGTGGGACCGCACGCCCCGATTATTTGATTTGGCTTTGCCGGCGCGGGACCGCAATAGTATATACAGGAGTTTTTTAAATTAAAAGGCGGATTTTCTTTATTATCAAGCATAGAGACTATTCTTGCATGGGCGGCGTCTCTTGCCGTATAAATTGTTCCCGACAAAAGTATTTTTTGCCCGATTGCTATACTTTGCGGCTCTGAAATCAATTGTTCTATTGTTGTTTTCATAATATTTTTTATCCGTCTATTTGAATTTTATACGCGCAATTAGAGCCGTATCTACAAAAATCCCGAGCCGCAATCTCACTCTACAATACAGACGGACAATAGAGAAGATTGCAGGTCAAGTCCGCAAGCGGCGATTATTTATCCAAATGAATGTTATCTATGCTTATTTCCATGCAATGACGATATATTTTTAAATTCTTCTTCATCCATTATAGCCACGCCCAATTTTTTTGCTTTTTGTAATTTGGAGCCTGCATCTGCGCCCGCCAAAACAAAATTTGTTTTTTTACTTACGGAAGATGATATCTTGCCGCCTAAAGATTTTATTATTTGCCCTGCTTGAGTTCTTGTATAGGATTTCAATTCGCCTGTCAAAACAAAAGTTAATCCGTCAAATTGTTTGCCTGCGTCTTCAATATCGGGCTCTGTCATATTCACGCCGGCGGCTGATAAAGAATTGATAATACGGCGCGTTTCAGACTCTTTAAAAAAATCTATTAGCGATTGAGATAAAACTTCGCCAACTTCGTCTATTTGGACAAAATCGTCAAAAGAGGCGCTAAACAATGCATCCATAGTTTTAAATTTTTGAGCGATTAGTTCCGACGATTTCTGTCCGATATGCCTTATGCCCAGCGCAAATAGCAGTCTGTTTAACGGTCTGCTCTTACTTTCATCAATTGCATTGATTAAATTATGCGCTCTTTTGTCTTTGAAAAGTTCAATTTCTATAAAATCTTCAAATTTAAGATTGTAAATATCAGATAAACTATTTAATTTTTTCTTTTGAACAAGACGCTCTATTATAACCTCCCCAAGACCGTCTATGTCCATAGCATTACGGCTGACAAAATGAATCAAATGACGCGTAAATTGAGCGGGACATTCTGGATTTACACATCTATACGCCACTTCGTCTTCGTTTTCTTTTACAATTTTACTATTGCAAGACGGGCAATTTGACGGAGGCTTAAAAAAACCTGCGCCGCCTTTATCAAGAACTTTTATGATTTTTGGAATCACTTCTCCCGCTCTTTCTATGAGAACTATGTCTCCTTCATTAACATTTAATCTTTCAATCTCTTCAAAATTGTGCAAAGTCGCATGCGAAATCATAACGCCGGCAAGCGCGGTAGGCTCTAAACTTGCGCGGGGAGTAAGCGCGCCCGTGCGCCCGACTTGAACTTCAATTTTATTGAGTTTGGCGCTTGCTTGTTTTGCCGGAAATTTAAAAGCGATTGCCCAGCGAGGACTTTTATTTGTGCGTCCAAGCATATTTTGCAAAGAATAATCGTTTATTTTGATTACTAACCCGTCTATTTCATAAGGCAGAGTATCTCTTTTTTGCTCCATCAAATCAAAGAAAGAAAAAATCTCGTCAATGGTCTTACAAATTTTAATATACTCTTGCAAAACAAAACCGCATTGTTTGCAGTATGTCAAAAAATCATAATGATTTTTAAAATTCATGCCGCTTGCAGAGCCGAAAGAATGGACAAAAAACTTTAATTGTCTTTGGGCTGTGATTTGAGAATTCTTCTGCCTCAAAGAGCCTGCCGCGGCATTTCTAGGATTGGCAAATTTCTGTCCGCCCTCTTGCAAAATTTTAGCATTGAGAGATTCAAAATCATTTTGAGACATATAAACTTCCCCTCGAAGTTCAAAAATGCCGGGCGGTTCTTTTTTGTTTAAAAGGGATTTTGGAATATCCGATATTGTCTTGATATTTTCCGTGATATCTTCTCCTATTTCGCCGTCGCCGCGAGTAGCGGCTTTCGTCAAAACGCCTTTTGTATAAATCAAACTTGCGCTGAGACCGTCGACTTTCGGCTCTATAATAAATTCTAAATCCTCTGTCCCGAGCGATTTAAGCGCTCTTTCATACCAAACGGAAAATTCTTCTTTGGAATAAGTATTGTCTAAAGAAAGCATAGGGCTTAAATGTTTGACAGGGGCAAAAGTTGACGATGCAAAGGACGAGACTTTCTTGACGGGAGACTCGGACGAGGAGAAAAGAGGATAATTTTTTTCAAGATCTTCTAATTCTTTTACCAAGTCGTCATATTCTTTATCTGAAATTTTAGGATTGTCTTGTCCGTAATAGAATTCATTATGGCGGGCTATTTCTGTTTTTAAAAAATTTATTCTTTGGATTATATTTTTTGTCTTGTTCATAAGGCGGGATCTACTCTTTCAACTTTTAATTTATCTAAAATTCCATTGACAAATTTGCTCGAATCTTTTGTCGAATACAATTTGGATATTTCAACCGCTTCGTCAATGATGACATTTATAGGGGTTGCGGGCGTATAAACTATTTCATAAGCGGCGAGTCTCAATGTATTCCTATCAACAGCCGCCATTCTTTTCATGTCCCAATTTTGAGTATATTTGACAATCAAACCGTCTATCAATTCTTTATTTTTGAGAACGCCGTTAAAAAGTTCTAATGCGAAATTTTTATAGGCTTCTTCTTGAGGCAGATATTCGGAAAAACAATACGCAATCTCCTCAACCGTCATAGAACAATTATCCGCCGAATAAAGCATTTGAAGAGCATTTTCTCTCGCAGACCTTCTGCCGCTCATATTTTCTCCATTGATTGAAATGAACAAACGAGCGCGGATTTTAATATATTTGACTTTTCTAATCAATAAAACGCAACGAGAAAAGAGAAAAGAGAAAAGACGGCAAAAACAAGCGCATATTGAATTTCGTCTATAATGACGGGCGGATTATACATTTGTAGAAAGCCTTGCGGATCAGTTTTTGCTTTCAATAAATCGGTAGGATTATCAAGAGTGGCATAATTTTTGCCATTTTTGCAAGCATTTTATAAAAGCGTAGTTTTTCCCACTTGCCGCGCTTCCGTAACAAAAATAACTTTAAAGGATTTAGAAAATTCTAAAACCGTATTATTTAGCGTCCTATTTTTGCGCATTTTGCATCCATTTTTCTTTGACAAACACAATGACAATAAAAATGGCGCAAAAATGCAATTAACTGCATTTTTGCGCCATTTATGAATGGCTTAAATTTTCATATTGATTTTTCAATGTGTTTTTAAATAATTGAATATCTTTATGCTATTACAGGCTTGACTCGCAATGCGCTTTGTTGGCAGATTGTATTTCGGCATGACCGTCGTTTGCGTTTGCATTTACTTGTTTATTGATTTTGGATTGAAGCAATAGGCTATGTTTCAATCAAATCATTTTCGTCTATTTCTTTTATTGTTTTATCCGTTATATATAGAGTTTTTTGTATGACAAACAACTGCCGCTCTGCGTCAAACAACGCCGCCCATTCGCAAGCGAAGCATCTTTAAATTTCAAGCCCGCCGCGTGTATTGCGGTTTTGCCGCGCCTTATATCTTTTCGTATAGATTCATCATTTCTATGGCGCATAGCGCGGCGTCGGAGCCTTTGTTGCCGGCTTTTGTTCCCGCTCTCTCTATTGCCTGCTCTATGTTTTCTGTGGTTAGAACGCCGAAAATTACGGGAACTTTTGATTGCATTGAGACTGCCGCTATGCCTTTTGATACTTCTGACGAAACATAGTCAAAGTGAGGAGTCGCGCCTCTTATTACGCAGCCGAGCGCTATGATAGAATCATATCCGCCTTTGTCGGCAATTTTTTTTGCCGCAGCGGCGATTTCAAAAGCGCCGGGAACCCAAAATAAACTTATGTCATTGTCGGATACTCCATGCCTTTTTAAAATGTCTTCTGCGCCGCTTACGAGTTTATTGGTGATAAACTCATTGAATCTTGAAACCACTATCGCTACTTTTTTACCGTCTGCTTTTAATTGACCGCTGATTACTTTCATTTTTTTCTCCTTTTAAAAAGGGCAGACACATGGGTCTGCCCCTACGATTATGATTTGGCATTGTATTTTATCCATTTGCTATTGCGATTTGGCATTATATTTTAACCATTATATGCCTCATCTTTGTTTTTTTTGTTTTTAAGTAGCGGGTATTGTATTGATTGGGGGTAATTTCCACTGGAATTCTCTTGTCCACTTTGACGCCATACTCAATAAGACTTTCTACTTTTTTGGGATTGTTTGTCATAAGATTGACGCTTTTTACTTGCAAAATTTTTAGGACTTGAGCGGCAAAATTATAATCCCTTAAATCTGGAGCAAAACCTAACGCTATATTTGCTTCCACAGTATCTAAACCTTTGTCTTGTAAACGATAGGCTTTTAATTTATTTTTTAAGCCTATGCCTCTGCCCTCTTGATGCATATATAGGACTATGCCGCAATCCTCTTTTGATATTGCTTTTAACGCCGTTTCCAATTGCTCGCCGCAATCGCATCTTAGAGAATGGAAAATATCGCCTGTCTCGCAAGATGAATGAATACGCATTAGGACTGATTTTTTGTTTTTTAGAGAGCCTCGGATAAGCGCTATATGGGCTTCGCCGCTGATTTCGTCTTCAAATAAAAACAATTTAAAGCGTCCGTATTTTGTAGGGAAATCAACTTTTACTATTTCTTTGACTGTGTTTTCATTGGCGCGGCGGTATTTGATTATGTCGGCTATTGAAACGATTTTTATTTTGTGTTTTTTGGAAAACTTTATAAGGTCTGAAACTTTTGCCATAGTTCCGTCTTCATTCATTATCTCGCATAAAACGCCTGCGGGTTCAAGTTTAGCCATTTTCATCAAATCTATCACAGCCTCTGTGTGTCCGCTTCTTTCAAGAGTTCCGCCTTTTTTTGCTCTCAATGGAAAAATATGACCCGGACGCAAAAAATCTTGGGCTTTGGCGGTTTTGTCTGCAAGTTTTTGTATTGTTAACGCTCTGTCATAGGATGAGATGCCTGTCGTCGAGCCTAAGGCATAATCTACAGAGATGGTAAAACAACAGCCGCGCCTCTCTGTTGAATAAGCGGTCATATTTTCTATTTGTAATTCTTTTAATCTTTCATCTTGCAAAGACACGCATACCAAACCGCGCCCGTATTTTGTGATGAAATTTACTATTTGAGGAGTGGTTTTAGATGCGGCGCAGATTAAATCGCCTTCATTTTCTCTGTTTGGGTCGTCAACTACTATAACCATTTTTCCCGCTTTAATGTCTTTTGCCGCTTCTTGCGGCGATGAAAAAAATGTTTTCATTAAATAAATCCGTTGTCCTTGAGGACTTCAAGAGAAATCCCTTTCGGCGTAACGCCTCCCGATATAATTTTTTCTATATATTTTGCCAAAATGTCAGTTTCTATATTGACGCTGTCTTGAGGTTTTTTAAACTGCATTATCGTATTATTAAAAGTTTCAGGTATGATAAAAACGCTAAACCCAGAAACTGAACTTTCTGCAATTGTAAGGCTTATACCGTCGATAGCGATAGAGCCTCTATCGGCGCAATGCTTTAAAATCTCTTGCCCGCAAGAAAAATCAACTTTAAAAAATTTGTCTAATTTTTGAATGTTTTTTATTTTAGCCGTAGAGTCTATATGACCGCTCACAATATGTCCGCCAAGCCTTGTTGAAAGAGTCAAAGCCCTTTCTAAATTCACTTTTGAATTAGGCTTTAAAGATGAAAGATTTGTGATTTTGTCCGTGCGCGGGCTATAATCAAAAGAAATAAAATTTTTATCTATAAAAACAACTGTCAAACATACTCCGTTGATTGATATGCTGTCGCCCTTTTTAATACCGCCGAGATTGCTTTCTATACAAATGCGGCTGTCTGATATAGATTGAACTGTTCCGATATCTTCAATTATGCCTGTGAACATTTTTTGCCTCTTTTAGACGCGCGCGCAGCGCGTCTCTACATTATTTATAATGTCCCTCTGATTAAAAAATCTTGTCCGATTTTTTCAAATGTCATGTTTTGGACTTTCAAAGCCTTTGCGATTGTAGCGGCGCCTTTGGCGCCTACTGCCGATATTGAATTCTTGCCGCCGATAATTTTTGGCGCTACAAAGAAATATATATCGCCAACGCGCTTTGAAAACAAAGCGGATGATATTATTTCCCCTCCGCCTTCTACTAAAATTGTTTTTATCCCGAAAACATTTAATTTATCTATTATGATATTGAAATTATTTTTTGCCTTTTTGATATTGATAGGCGCTAAAATTATATGCTCTTTGCGAAAATGCCCCGCCGTATTTTTAATCGCTTCATCGTAAAAAATAATTGTGGGGCTGAAATTTTTTAATAAATTGGAGTTTTTGGGAATACTTAAATTAGAATCTATTACAACTCTTATAGGATTTCTTCCTTTTGAATGAGAAGTTAAAAAAGGATTATCTTTTAAAGCGGTGTTTGAACCTATCAAAACTGCGTCATATTGAGTTCTTAACCTATGGACAAAATCTCTTGATTTTTGGCAAGTAATCCATTTTGAATCATAATTTTGAGTTGCAATTTTGCCGTCCAATGTCATTGCGGCTTTTATAGAAACTCTGTTTTTAATTTTGATATGCTCTATATGCTCTTTTATCAAAAGTTTCGCTTCATTAGATAAGACGCCTGAATGAACTTCAACTCCATGTTTAACAAGAAATTGACGAGAGCCGCGCGCGTTTGGGTCTTTGACGGCATAAAAAACTCTTTTAATACCCGCTTTTACTATACTGTCTGAACAAGGCGGTTGTTTACCGAATGTGTTGCAAGGTTCAAGGGTGACATATAAATCTGCGCCTTGCGCATTTTTGCCCGCTTTACAAAGAGCGTCTATTTCCGCATGTTTTGAGCCGAAACATTTATGCCAGCCTTTGGCTATAATTCGATTGTTTTTTACAATTACGCAACCGACCATAGGATTTGGCGCAACTTTGCCATAACCTTTTTTTGCCAATTCTATTGCCGCTTTCATATATTTTTTATCCATAAAAAGAAAAAACCTCCCAATACTTCGGAGGTTTTTATAATAGAAAAACAAAATTCTATCGTATCTTCTTTCATCCGGACTATACCGTCGGCATCTGAATTTCACAGATTCAATCCGCAAAAGCGGACTGGCAGGCTATACTGCCGATAAGGATTTTCACCTTCCCCGAAGATTTACTTATTGATATTTAGTTTTCAATGTTTGCCGTCTGCGGACTTGACCCGCAATCTCATACGCTTCGCTCTACCCCTCGCCTTTCAAGGCGATGCTTTTCAAAATCCTTCTCTCTTGCTTTGCATTCCTATCCCGCAGGAGAGGAAAAAAAGGAAGAATAATTGATATTAGGAGCAAGGGGAAAAGAAGGAATATGGATTCACGCTAAAACGGGGACGACGGGATTTGAACCCGCGATCTCTGCCTTGACAGGGCAGTGTGTTAAACCAGGCTACACCACATCCCCAAAACTACAATTACAAAATTTCAATTAACAATTTTCAAAACGGCGCGGATTGTATCAGAACGGACGGAATAAGTCAACTTTTGTCGTCGGAAAAATAAAAAAAATAGAACAAAATGGATTCCCGATAGAAACTTTCGGGAATGACGGCTATGTTGCAATGGATTCCTGATAGAAACATTCGGGAATGACAGATATGTTGTAATAGATTCCCGACAGAAACATTCAGGAATGACGAATATATTGCAGAGATTGCGAGTTCAAGCCTGCAACAATAACAGTATTCTGTTATTCTACATATATTTCTACGCGGCGATTGGCTTGTCTGCCTAATAGAGTTGCGTCGCTTCTTATTTGTATTCTTGAACCCATGCCCACAAATCTTATTTTATTTGTATCTATGCCGTTTCTAGCAAGTTCTTCAGATACCGCTTGCGCTCTGCGCGAAGATAATATGTCATTATCGCTGTTATCGCCTATTGTATCCGTATGTCCTTCTACTGTTATCATTCTATATGAAGGGATTTTCTTTATCTGATTGGCAATTTCTTTTATGCTCCTTTTAGAAATATCGCTCAATGTATAAGAATTAGCATCAAACACAGCCGCTAAAAGTTGAAATGTTATTATAGAATTTGCTCTTCTATTTTTTGCTTGAGACAAATCGCTGATAGGGCTTGGCTTTGATTTTGTTTCAAGTTCTACTATAAGCGGCTCTTCTTCTTGCTCGTTTTCCACTCTAAAATCTATTTCTACATCTATGGATTCATCTACAAATCTCCAGCCATCTTCATCAACAATTTTTGAAGGCTGTTTAGCAGGTTCTTTTCTGAGCGATGCCGCGTCAGATTCTTTTGATTGCGCGCCTTTTATGCCGAGCCTATAATTAAATACGGCGCCTATAAAATATCCTTTTGTTTGAGACCCAACTTCTCCGCTTAAATCTAAACGGGCTGATATTTTGCTATTGAATTGATACTGGGCGTTTAATGCGGCTCCGATTGAAAAAATATCTTCTTCATAACCCTTTATTTTGAAATCGGAAATGTCCATATTGCGCAATTGGGCGGTATATTCAGGCTCTGAACCAGCCGCTACAATTTTACCATAGAGTTTTGCTCCCCAATTAAATTTCTTTGCGTTATTAGAATAAAAACCCGCGCCTATAAGAGTTTCAAGCCTAAAATAACTATTATTGGATATTATCAATTCAGCCTCTTGCCCGTTTAATTCCACTATATTAGGATTTGTTGTAAAGCCGCCGTTTAAAGCCAAGAAAGGCATGAATATAAAACGATTCTGCAAAACAAATCTAATGTAATCCGCTTCAACTCCAGCCCTTAAACTTAAAGTATTGAAATCTGACTTTGGATTATATCCTAAAACATCTCTTGATATATCGTAAGTTTGAAACCCGCCGCTCAAATTGCCTTTGATATCTATGTTATTGATGTCAAACAAAGCGCCATAGACGCCGATTTCAACATCTCCAACAGAGGCTTTATCTATGCCTTCCTTAAAATCATTTGCGCCGTATCTCACATATATACCGGCAGTTTTTGACTCATCTGAAAACAATTCTCCGCCGGCTCTAAAACCAAACACAGTTGATTTAAAATCTCCGCCAAAAGAGCCTTTGGTTGCAGAAATTTCGCCGCCTGCGCCGTATAACTCAAACCAGAGATTTGCCGCCGGCGCGCCGTATTGAGGCATTATCCGCTCGTATAAACTATTTAAGCCGACACTGCGCGCTCCAGTTCTTAAAACATTAGCATAAATTTGTCCATGCGCGGCGTCTAATACAGAAAGGAAACCGTCATAATCGCGATTAGCGGCATAAAACATCAAAGTTTCGGTAATTCTATTAGTCCTGCCTGAATCTATATAATGCTCCATAGATGGAGACACGGCTCTTTGATTATCTGTTTTCGCATAATATTGAAAGTCCACTATTTCATCCGCCCTTATCCATATTTCAGCGCCCGTGACTTTTGTAGTGGTGATTATATCGTATATAACTCTTCTATCGGTAATTCTATCGTTTTGAAAATGATTTGTGAGTTTTAAATTGGCAAAAATCAAAGGCACGCTGCTTCCAACCACTATCTTATTAGAGCCTCCGCCTACAGATTTTAATCCTAAAATAGAAAATGTAGAAAGCCAAACCTCATCCGCCGTTATTAAATCATTTTCATCCTTATCATAATTGATTTCCAATTCCAAAGAGCCTTTTACTACAAACAAATCCAAGATATTTACTCTGTCCTTAAAGTTATTCACTGTTGAAAATTTTGCATTGCCGTTTATCTCAAATCTTGTAAAAGTTGAATATTGAATGCCGCGAGCCGCTATAGCGCTGTTAGAACTTATAGAAAACAGCCCTTCATCAATTAAAACCTGTCCTCTAAAATCTGATGCGGCAAGAGACATTTCTCCTTCGCCTATTTTTATGACAATGCTGTCAATGCCGATCTTGTTATAATTGGGGTCAGCGCTTTGCATTTGTGAACGAATACCGCTGTTTAAATCTATTCTTCTATCCTTTGCGGCGTTAAAAAGCAACTCAATTCTATCTGAAATAAAAATATCATTGAGTATAGCGCCGTTTGCCATTTTATTATTGTCAAAAAGAACATCTCTATCCAAAGCGCTTATAGTAAACAGCGTTCTTCTAATATCGTCGCCGCCTTCAAGATAAATAGCGCCGCCGGAAGATGAGGCTATATTGTCTTTTGCTATGATATTTGGAAACTCCATTTCATATCCTTTAAAATACAGCGCGCCGCCGGCATAGGCTGTATTTCCCACAAAAGAGAACAGAACATTTTTACCGAGATTTCTCATTTCACCGTCTAAAAACACCGCGCCGCCGGAACTTAAAGACACATTATTGATAAAATTCAAATCGGAATCGGCAAATCTTGTCCTTGCGGTAAGAATATAAATAGCCCCGCCTCTTGATTGAGATATATTGTTTTCAAAAGTTAAGATAGAGTTGATATAATCGCTTCTGACATATTGTAAAAATAAAGCTCCGCCGTCGCCTTTGGCGCTATTGGAAATAAAACTGATATTTGAACTGCTTAAATCTAATAGAGAAATCGAAAGATCGTCTTTAGCATAAATAGCGCCGCCGCTTGCGCTTGATATATTATTTGAGAAATTAACCGCCGACTTTAAGAAACTCAACCTTGACTCGCTCATATATATAGCGCCGCCATGTCCAGAAACGGCGGAAATTGCCGTATTTGCCGTAAAACTAATAGTAGAACTATAAAAACTGGTTGTGGAACGAGACAAAAGCGTTATTGCTCCGCCTGAACTTGTAGCGATATTATGTATAAAATAAGCGCTCGCCATAGATGAAAAATTGACAGAAACGGATAAAGCAAGACTATCGGCAATTGCTCCGCCGTAATTGGCTGTAACTGTAGAATTTCCAACTGCGGAATTATCTATAAAAGCGGCTCTTCCGCCCATAAAATCAAGCCTTGCAGAACCGCCGCCGCCGTATAGAGCAATCGCGCCTCCGAATCCAAATTGTGAAACATTATGAGTAAATGTTGCGATTGAATTTTCAAAAAGTATTTTGCCGCCATAGTCGCCGAACGATACAGCCCCGCCTACTGAAGCGCCTAATGCAGAATTACTTGTGAAAGCAACTCTTGAATCTATAAAGTTAGCATTAGAATTTAAGTTGTTCCAAACTATCAAAGCCGGCGCTCCGTAACCTATCGCATAGTTGTTGGCATAAGCGGCTGTATTCCTTATAAAATTGATATGAGAATTTCTAAATGTTGCGCTTGCATTATTAATGGCAAGGGAAGTAAGACCTGTAGCCGTATTAGATGTGAAATTGACTTCGGAATCGCTAACGCTAAATATAGAAGACGCTATTAACATAATTCCCGAAGTCCACGCTGTAGCCATATTGCCTCTAACATCAAGCAAAGAATTATTTAATGTGATTTTAGATTGAACGCCATTGGCATAAATTGAACCGCCATTATTTGTTTTAACAATATTGCTCATAACATAGACTTTTACGCTGTCAAGATTCAGTTTTGAATTGGGGATATAAAAAGCAACGCCGTAATTTCCTTGATTTGCCATAAATGCCGCGCTCGAATTTGAGAGATTTACAATGGAATTATTAGCATAAATACCTGCGCCATTAGTTGCGGTATTGCTTGAAAAAGCCGCTATAGTTTCTGAAAAAGAGAGAGTGGATAGAGATACATTGGCAAATCCGCCGCTACCTGCTGAATTATACGCTATAGAAATATTTAGGTTTGCTCTGCGGTCTGATTTGTTGAAATCTATTCTTGAGTTTACAGCATAGATTCCCCCGCCGTTTGCAGCAGTATTTGATGTGAAATTGATATTTAAACCATTGAATGTGATAGTTGAAGCATTAGCGGCAATAACGCCGCCGTTAGCGGCGGCATAAAACTTTGTTACCCCTATATTTGAAAAAGTGAGAGCCTTACTTGTAAGTGAAAAACCTTGAAAAGCGCCCTTATTGCCATCCAAGTATCTGATTGTATTATTATTGCTTCTTATAGCGATATCAGTCCAAGCGGCAGGACTCCCAAGACCAGAAGCAAATACTATATCTTGCGCCACGCTTATATAATCCCCATCAACAACAGAATTATAATTACTTGATAATTCAGCCCAAGTCCGAACGATATAATCACGGGCAAAAACTCCGCTATAAGCGAGAGTTAGTATTACTGCAAAAACGATGATTTTTGACTTTTTCATTTTTATGTCCTTTTTATTCCATATACACCGCGCTATTACCAAATATTGCGCCTACTGCATTGTTCACGAGTGTTGCGCCTACTAACTACACCATTCACGAGTGTTGCGCTTACTACACCATTCACGAATATCAACACCCACTGCGTCATTCCCGAATGTCACGCCCACTGCGTCATTCCCGAATGTCTTTGTCGGGAATCCATTTTAACTATTATTGTTTCCTATTTTCTATTTCCTTTAACAACTGCTTTGCATTTTAACTTGGTTTCCCGACAGAAACGCTCGGGAATGACGGCGAAAGACAATGACTGCTTCGCATTTTAACTTGGTTTCCCGACAAAGACGCTCGGGAATGACGGCAAAAGACAATGACTGCTTCGCATTTTAACCTGGGTTCCCGACAGAGACGCTCGGGAATGACGGCAAAAGACAATGACTGCTTCACATTTTAACTTGGTTTCCCGACAGAAACGCTCGGGAATGACGGCAAAAGACAATGACTCTTCGCATTTTAACTTGGTTTCCCGTTTCTGACAAAACTTCTATAATGACGCTTTTATCGTCAGTAACGGAAAAAGGCATGGCTTACCTTTGTCTTTTTATATCTGCGCCTAATTTTTTGAATTTCTTTTCCAAAAACTCATAACCTCTGTCTAAATGATAAACTCTTGATATTACGCTTTTGCCCTTAGCGGCAAGACAAGCAAGAACTAATGCCGCGCCCGCTCTTAAATCCGACGCCATCACGGGAGCGCCTGAAAGACTTTCTACCCCTGTCGCAAAAACAGACTGCCCTTCAATTTTCAAATTCGCACCTAACCTTAAAAGTTCAGCCGCATGCATAAATCTATTTTCAAAAACTGTCTCTTTTATCTCAGATTTACCTTTTGTCAAAGCCATCAAAGCCATCCATTGAGCCTGAACATCCGTGGGATACCCCGGATATACCGCCGTTGAGATATTTTGCGGTTTTAAAGGCTTTGTCCATTTTGCTTTTATTGCCGCAGAAGATGTTTCAATCATCATCCCGCTTTTTTTCAATTTATCTATTACTGCTTTTATGTGGGTGGGATTTGCGTTTTCTAATACTATTTCGCCTTTTGTGATTGCGGCTGCTATTAAATAAGTCGCCGCTTCTATTCTATCGGAAATAACTTCATAAGCTGCGCCGTGTAATTTTTCCACCCCATCTATTACTATTATAGAAGTCCCTGCGCCGTTCACTTTTGCGCCCATAGCGTTTAAAAAATTTGTTAAATCTTCAATCTCGGGCTCTTTTGCGGCATTTAAAATTTTTGTTTTACCTTTTGCCAAAACTGAGGCAAGTAAGATATTTTCAGTAGCGCCTACGCTTGGAAATCTAAACTTTATGGTATTTCCTATCAAACCTTTTGAAGAAGTGTGGACAAAACCCTTTTTAACTTCAATATCTGCCCCTAGTTTTTTAAAAGCGTCTAAATGAATATCTATAGGTCTTGCCCCTATTGCGCATCCGCCGGGCAAAGAAACTGAAACTTTGCGCAATCTCGCTAAAAGAGGTCCCATTATTAAGACGCTTGCTCTCATTTTTCTGACCAAATCATAAGGCGCAATATGCTTATATTTTTCAGATTTATCTATTTTTACCGTATTTCCGATTTTTACAGCGGGCTTACCTATAAAATTTAGAAAGGCGATAGTCGTATTTATATCTGCAAGAGAAGGAACATTTTTTATTATAACAGGCTCATCTGTAAGCAAAGAGGCAAAAAGTATGGGCAAAGCCGAATTTTTCGAGCCTGAAATTCGCACTATGCCGCTTAATTTTTTTCCGCCATTTATTATTATTTTATCCATTGTATCACATTACACGACATTCTTAAATATTTATATCATTCCTTTCGGCGTCATTTTTAAATGATTTAACACATGTATCGAAATTAAGGGCTTAAAAATCTGCATAAAATAGATTCTGCGGATTTGCGCGCAACAGACACGACGCAAAATGGCAGACAAATTATACCGACTATTCCAAATAATCAACCACTACTTCAACTGTGT
>JAITTG010000095.1 GCA_031287095.1 Candidatus Parendomicrobium reticulitermitis
TGTAGCCGTCGCGCCGTTAAGATAAAATGACCCCCCCCTGCCGTAAGCCCCGCTACCAAACGCCGTGTTGCCAATCATCTCCATCAATGCCCCGTTGAAATTGAATGCCAAATTTGGAACATATAAAAATCCGCCGCTCGCCGCGCGATTGTATCTGCCTATCATGGAATACATATCTAATATTTGAAATGTCCCGCCCACTACGGCTATATTTCCTTGTGAATTAGTAGCAAGCGAAACATTGCTTGTAAATTCTATACCGCCTCTTTCAAATTTCAAGTCTCCGCTTGAGTATATTGACCCACCAAAATTATAAGCCGTATTTCCTATAAAAACAGAGGTTGAATTCATAAAAGTTAAAAGAATACCCGCAACAGTGTAAATAATACCGCCATTATTTGCGGTATTGCTGGTTCCATATACTAAAGAGTTTTCAAATATGATTTGGCCGGAAGCATCAGCAGCATAAAGCATTCCACCATTGGTAGCAGAGCGATTGTTATCTAATGTGATTTTAGTATCTCTAAATGTAATTTTGCCTTGTGGTGAGCCAAGAAAAATAGCGCCGCCATTGCCAGTAGCCTGATTATTATAAATGAGGATTTCTTTTGCTTCAAAAATCATTGAACCGTCTCTATTGTATATTGCGCCATAACTTGAAGCGCCATTTATAACATTCATTTTTTTTGTCATGCTTGTGACATGAAGAACAGTTTGAGCGTCTTGCAACAATATGCTTGACCCATCATGACTAAAATTATTGTCAAAAGTTATAGTCCCCACAGATATAGTTAAATAGGCAGTATCAGCGCCATTACCAGTAAGTCTAATCGCTCCGCCGCCTCTACCATTCCCAGTCATATAAGAAGCAGTATTTTCTTTAAAAATCATTTCGCCTCCAGCCAAAGTAACTGACGAACCCAAAATATGTATTACGCCGCTATCTACTTGACCTGTATTGCCTGTGAAAAACGCATATCCAGCATTTATTGTCAATTTAGAACCAGAGCCAGATACGGCAAATACTCCGCCGCCACGCGTAGAATCAGTCATTGTTCCCGAATTACCTGAACCGCCAGTATTATTTGTAGCAGTCAATGTACTGACATTTATATATACTTGCCCGCCATTTGAGATATTCATTGCCCCGCCGTTTTGAGGATTGTAAAAATTAGTAAGTCCAAGATGAGTTTGAAATGTTACCGACCGTCCTGAAATTGAAAAGCCGGAATATTGTCCGCCGTTAAAAGACCATCTGCTTGTGTTATTGCCGATTACTATTAAATTGGTTCTACCGACAGCGCCAATATTTGCTCCAACAGAAATATTACCTGTTAATATAATATTTAAATCAGCCCCTGATGCGGCTGTCCATAACGGAGCAAATGCCGCCCAATTAGCCGCATTTGCAGCAAATAATTGAATACTCCCAAATATCAATACAAACATTATTAAAACTATCTTGGCTTTGATTTTATTGAAAAAAGGGATTGCAAAAAGGCAGAACGAAACGAGAAAAGACGGTAAGTCAGAAGTCAACGACGCACATTGCGTTGAAAATGGATTCCCGACAGAGACATTCGGGAATGACGGAATTGGGGATTTATGGATTGACGGTAAATTTATTTTAGGAGGGCAGACACTTGGGTCTGCCCCTACGAGTCTTGAAACCGTTTTGGTTTTTGAAGTTAATGCGATGATTTGTTTCATTTTGTTATTCACTTGTTCATCCCTATAAATTCTTGTCTGAATGGATTGGCTATTGTTAAATTCTCTATTTTTTGATTGTCTTGCATATCCTCGCTTGCTAAAACATTGCATTGAGCCATTAAAGCCGAAGCAACTATATGACTATCCCAAAAAGAGACCGAATGCTTTTCCCGCAACTCAGAAGCGAATATTACTATGTCCTTTGAATAATCATAGATATTGCAATAATCCGACATATTTTCAATAACAAATCTTATATCCGTTTCAGAAAATCCTTTTCCCTTTAATACATTGGAAACTTCATTTATCGCCTGATAAGAAATAACAAGGATATTTTTGTTGTAATTTTCAACAATAAACTGACGCGACACTTTAGATTTCGGATTGTCTTGATGAACAAAAAGATATATCCATATATTGCTATCTATAAATATCCTATCTTTCATGACACTTTTCTCTACTAAATCTATAGATTTTGTCTATTATGCGATTTTTGGCGGCAAAATCTAAAAAAGAAACTATGTCTTTTTGTTTGCCTTTCTTTAAGACAAAATCTGAAATGTCCAATAAATCGTCAGCATTATTTGCTTTTATAATCATTGTTTTTGAATCTATGAAAAATGTTTGCAACATTTTAGAGCCATCCTTTTATTATATTTCTATAAGCGCCTTTGCTTTTATTTTATTAAAAAATGGATTCCCGAAAAGCAGAGAGAAACGGGAATAGAGAAAAGAGAAAAGACGGCAAAGATTATTAAAAAACGACGCGCTTTGCGATAAAAATGGATTCCCGATAAAGACATTCGGGAATGACGGAGTTGGGGATTTATGGGTTGACGGCATATTTATTGGAGGAGGGCAGACACGCGGGTCTGCCCCTACGGAGACACATACAGACGCATGTTCTGAAATTGTTTTGACGATTTGTTTTGAAGTTAAATTTGTAGGGGACACTTATATTATTCTCCAGTTTGTTATATTTTGATGAGAAAGGGAAAGCATGGATTTAAAAATAAGCGAATGATTATTATTCGCGCGCACAAAAGACGGGCAGATACATATATCAGCCGCTACAAAAGTTGGATTGATTGTATTGATTTGATTGTTTAGCATAATCGGCTTAATTTCCTTTTGAAGTTTAAGTATATTGATTTGAGACGCGCATATAACGCGTCTCTATACTTTTACCGCTTTCTTGTTTGGGAACGGCGGGATTGTATCAAATCTGCCATTAAAAATACAACGCGCGACAACGAGTTTTCACAAGTTGCGCAAGTTTCAGAAACGCAAGTAATGCAAAACGACAAGACTAACGCTGTTGCTATTGTCTTTGTCTTTGTCTTTGTCTTTGTCTTTGTCTTTGTCTTTGTCTTTGCGCATTACTTGCGCAGTTGTTGCCTTTGTAGTTGTTTAAGGAAAGGGCGCGCTATCTCGCGCCCGCCGCCAGACTTGCGCTCTTTAATTTATCGCACGGCGGCGGCAACTTGATAGAAACCTTTGTTATTATACTCGTTTAACTTATTCCGTTTAATTTGATATATTTGACGCGCTTTCTAAAACTTTTAATTTAAAAAGAGGACGGATGAAAGACATTCATTATTATATTCAAGCGCTTATTGATTATGCTCTAAAAAAAGAACTCGTCAAAGAAAACGATAGGAATTGGGCGGCTAATCAAATAATTGCAAAATTAAAACTTCCTTTTTTTAAAATTTCCAGAATAAATGAAAAAATGCCCGCAGAACCATCCTCAATTTTATCTGAAATTTCATCTTGGGCTGTTGAAAATAAAATCATAGAAGACTTGCCTATCATTAGAAATCTTTTTGAGACCGATATCATAGGCTCTATTTTACAAAGACCATCGGATTGGAACGCGGCTTTTGAAAAAATCGTAAAAGAAAAAGGCGTAAAAACAGCGACTGATTGGTTTTATGAAAAAGAAAAACAAGCGTATTACATAAAAACCGAAGAAGTAAAAAAGAATGTTTTGTGGAAAACCAAAACCAAATACGGGACATTAGACCTCGTAATAAATCTATCCAAACCTGAAAAAACTCCCCAAGAAATAGCCTTATTAAAGACGCAAGGCGCAGCGGCTTTGGAAGACTTTGTATATCCAAAATGTCCATTATGTCCCCAAAATGAGGGTTTTGCAGGCGGTTTAAAGCAAACTCCAAGACAGAATTTAAGGATTTTGCCGCTTTCTTTAAACGGCGAAAGATGGTATTTACAATATTCGCCTTTTGTCTATTATAATGAGCATTGCATAATTCTTGACGAAAATCATAGGGATATGATTATAAATGAAAAGACTTTTGTAAGGCTTTTGGATTTTCTTGAAAAATTTCCGCACTATTTTATCGGCTCAAATGCGGATTTGCCGATAGTGGGCGGGTCTATTTTAAATCATGACCATTATCAAGGCGGCAATTATCCTTTCGCTTTGCATAAAGCAAAATCAAGAAAAAATTTTAAAATTAAAAAATTTCCAAAATTGAAATGCTCCATTTTGGATTGGTCTATGAGCGCAATAAGGCTTATCGGCTCTAAAAAAGACATCGTAGCCGCGTCAAGCCTTATCTTTAATAAATGGAAAAATTACAGCGATGAAAGCGTTGAAATAAAAGCATATACAAAATCGCAAAGACATAATACGATTACGCCGATAGCAAAAAGACAAGGGCGGGACTTTCTTATTGATTTGGTTTTGAGAAATAATAGGATTTCAGAAGAATCGGGGGAAGGGATTTTCCATACAAAATCTAAATATCATCATATAAAACGAGAAAACATAGGTTTGATAGAAGCATTGGGTATGGCTATACTGCCTGCAAGATTGAAAAAGGAATTTCAAATTCTAAAAGATTATTTGATAAAAGGCGAAATTGAGAAAATAAAAGACAATACGGACGCGGCAAAACATTATGAATGGGCTAAAGAATTAGAACAAAAATATAAATGGACGGATAAAAACTGCGATGATATTTTGAAAAAAGAGACGGGAATAATATTTGCAAAATCCCTTGAATGCTGCGCCGTATTTAAAGATGACGAAAAAGGACGGAATGCTTTTGATAAGTTCATTGCTAAAATATGCGCCCCAGAGAGGAGTTGAACCTCCAACCTTATCCTTAGGACGGATCCGCTCTATCCAGTTGAGCTACCAGGGCAATAAGATTATTTATACTGCAAAATTGACAAAACTTCTAATTCTTTATTCTTTATGCTTTTTCTTCCATTCAAATCGGCAAGTTCTATTACAAAAGCCGCGGCAATCGGCTTTGCTCCAAGTTTTTCCACCAATTCAACGCTGGCGTTTATCGTTCCTCCAGTAGCCAAAAGGTCGTCTATGATAAGAACTCTCTCGCCTTTATTTAATGCGTCTTTGTGCATTTCAATCACAGCCGCGCCGTATTCCAAAGCATAGGCGGCTTGAACTGTTTGAGCGGGAAGTTTTCCCTTTTTTCTTATTGGAACAAAAGGAATATTTAGTTTGACAGCCAAAGGCATGCCGAATAAAAATCCTCTTGATTCAATAGCCGCAATTTTATCAAGTTTATAATCCTTGAATTTATCGGAAAGAAAAGAAATTGTTTGATTAAATAGTGCGACATCTTTCAAAATCGGCGTAATATCCCTAAACACTATTCCCTTGATTGGAAAATCTTTTATTTCCCTTATCGTCTTACATAAATTTTCTTTGAAGTCCATAAATACTCCTTAAAATGATATTGAGGCGGCAAGACTCATTTTATATATAAAAATGCATTTTTTGGTCTTGTTTGCCTAATTTCGCTTGCTATTTACCAGCGCATTTGTCTTTCTTGTAAGGGTTGTCATCTGCTTTTTGTACGCTTGCACTCTATCAATTTTTTCTGACTGCGTCAACGCAGTGTGGTATCTCTTAACATATTAGACTTTTGAAGGGTTAGACGGGAGGAATTTACAGCATAATTCAAAGGGGAAACAAAATGCGGCATACTCCTACTGCGGACTTGACTTTTAATCCCCGCATCATCCGTTGCGGACAAGACCCGCAACGACGACACAAACATGTATCATGCGCGCAAATACAAAACCTGCAAATAACATGGTAGTTTTGCCTCTTGCCGTCATTCTCGAGCGTCTTTGTCGAAAATCCAAGTTTAACCGCAGAGCGATTGAACTACAATAGACCTCTTGTATAACTGTAAGAATATAAGCATTGCGTTAACAGAACCCGTCTGCACTAAAATTGGCTTGTCATTCTGCGCGAAGCCGCAGAATCCATACAATAAACTCCTTTTTCACTAAAAAAGGCTTGAATAACTGCATAAAATAGATTCTGCGACTTCGCGCAGAATGACACTATCCCTCTATTTTTATGTATTGGTTGTGCAAGAGGTCTAATGATTGTTTGCTAAAAGTGGATTCCCGTTTGCTAAAAATGGATTCCCGATAGGGACATTCGGGAATGACGGAGTTAAGGAAGCTGTCAAAGATAACGAATAAAGGAAACTACGGAGATTGCAGGTAAAGCCCGCAATTGACGACATGAAACGCGGAAAAGTGGATTCCCGATAGGGACATTCGGGAATGACGGAGTTAAGGAAGCTGTCAAGGATAACGAATAAAGGAAACTACGGAGATTGCAGGAAAGCCCGCAATTGACGGCATGAAACGCGGAAAAGTCGTTTGTAATGTCTTTTGTCTTTTGCGGGTCTTGCCCGAAATGATGGCGTGGAATGCGGGTCATGCGTGAGATTGTTTGTTCTATCTAATTATTATTCGCTCTCACAATTTTCTGTATCTCGTTTTGTCAATAGACTTACTGCACAACCAATGCATAAAAATAGATGGATATTGCCATTGCGCGCATTGTTTTATTAGGGCAGACATACGGGTTTGGTCTGTTAGGGCAGACATACTGGGCTGATCTGTTAGGGCAGACATACTGGGCTGGTCTGTTAGGGCAGACACTTTATTCAAAAACTATTTGATAGTCTTCCCTTGGGATTTCGGGTTCTTCTTTGATTTCAAAATCGGAATTGAAGATTTCTTTTAGACGGTGTTTGCGGTCAAGAAAATATGACAATATGTCCGCGTTTAATTTGATTTTGATTTTGCCTTTGTGCATTTTGACATTCATCTGCTCAAGGTCTTCGCAAACTTTTATGAAAATAGATTCTTTTGACAACACAGCGCCGAGCCCTTTGCAGCATGGACAAGTGTCGCCTACCAAAGAAAAGAAAGATTCGCGTTTTCTTTCTCTCGTCATTTCTATTAACCCAAGTCTTGTGATGGGCCAGATTTTTATTTTGGCTTTGTCGCCTTTTGTCGCCTCTCTTAGTTTTTCTAAAACTTTTTGGCGGTTGGACGCTTTCTTCATATCTATAAAATCTATCACTATGATGCCGCCGAGATTTCTCGCTCTCAACTGCCGCGCGATTTCTTGAGCGGCTTCAACATTTGTCGCCGAGGCGGTGTCTTCTTGAGAATTTCTTGAAACGAATTTGCCGCTGTTGACATATATGGCGCAAAGAGATTCCTCTTCTTGAATAATCAAAGAGCCGCCTGACTTTAAGAAAACTCTGCTCGATTGAAGATTTCTGATTTCATCGTCTATGCCGTAGACTTTAAAAATCGGCTGTTTACTTTCATAAAGAAGGATTCTATCGCTGATTTCCGGCGAGATGATTTTGACAAAATCAAGAACATCGTCTAATTCTTTTTTAGAATCTATGTGCATAAGTTCAACTTCGTCTGAAAAATGATCTCGGATAGTTTGAAACACTATGCCCAAATCTTTATGTATGCGGCTGTGAGGCTTGTATTCTTGAAATCTCTTATCTATAGAAGTCCATATACGGGTTAAATAATTGACTTCCTTTCTTATCTCTTCCTCAGTAGCCTCTTCAGCCTCAGTGCGCACTATAAAACCGCCTTTACTAACGCCCTCGTTTTTGATTTTATACATTATATTTCTAAGCCTTTCATACTCTTGTTTGTCTTCAATGTTTTTTGATACGCCGATATTAGCGCTTAAAGGCATATATACCAATAGCCGCCCCGGCAAGGAAATATCCATTGTGACTTTTGGTCCCTTTGTATTGATAGGCTCTTTGTAGACTTGAACCATAACCGTTTGACCTACTTTTAAAAGACGGTCAATTTTATCATTATCCCTTTTGTCAGGCGCGATTATATCGTCGACGCCGAGATAGGCGCTTTTTTCCGTTCCGATATTTACAAAAGCGGAATTGAGGGCGGGAACTATATTTTCCACCGCGCCTTTATATATATTGTTTAAGATTTTTTCCGACTCGCGTCTTTCTATAAATAAATCAAAAAGTCTGCCGTCTTCAAGGACGGCGACTTTTGTCTCTTCCAATGTTCTGTTGACTATTATTTCTTTTTTCATAATTATTCCTGTATGCTCTCGCTTTCCTCTTCCGAAACCAAAATATCGCCTAATGTTTGTTTGACGCTTTGATTGGAGTATTTTTTGACCAATTCTCTTTCTTGCGCTCTTTCAAGTTTTCTTACCGAGGCTTCAAGTTTTCTTTCTTTGATATCGCATTTAATTATCTGCGCTTGCGCCTCATCGCCCACTTTTAAAACTTGAACGCCTCTTTCAACTTTTTCAGCGGTCGCTTCGCTATTTTTAATAAGAGCCTCTACCCCCTCTTCAATCTCCATAAATACTCCGAAATCAAGAGCGCGGGTGATTTTTCCTTTGACCATTGTCCCGTTTTTATATTTTTTATACGGGTCTGTCGTATTGTGTTTAATTGAAAGAGAAATTTTTTCCTTTTGAGGATTTACTTCAAGGACTACAACGGCGATTTCGTCGCCTTTCTTTAACATATCTTGAGGGCGGTTGATTTTTTTCGTCCAAGAAAAATCGCTGATATGGACTAAACCTTCAACGCCTTCAGGCAATTTTATGAAAGCGCCAAAAGGCATAAAATTTTCCACTTTTCCTTTGACCGCCATACCGGGCGAATAATGCTTATACGCCTCTTCCCAAGGATTTGCGGTAATCTGTTTTACGGACAAAGATATTTTTTTATTTTCAACATCAACGGCGGTAATTTTGACATCAATCTCTTTGCCTTTTTTAACATTCTTTTTCATCTCGGCGACGCTATCATTCCAAGCATATTCGCTATTGTGCAAGAACCCGTCAATGCCCTCTTCAATTTCTATAAAGGCGCCCGAATCTATAATAGAGACAATTTTTCCTTTTGTTATCATGCCGATTGGAAATTTCTCTGAAATGGATTCCCAAGGATTTGGCAATAGGCTCTTTACGCTAAGAGAAATTTTTCCTTTTTCTCTATCTATATTGATAATTTTTACTCGGACAGTTTGACCTTTACGGAGCAAATCTTCCACTTTATTTACCGAATGCCAAGCAATTTCTCCGATATGTAAAAGCCCGTCTATGCCGCCCAAATCTATAAAAGCGCCGAATTTGACTATATCGCTTACCGCGCCGTCAATAATCTGTCCCTCGACGAGATTTGCCAAAAGAAATTTTTTCTTTTCATCTCTTTGCGCTTCTAAAATTTTTCTGCGCGACACTACAATTTGCCTTTTGTATTTGTCAAATTCCAATACCAAAAATTGATAAATTTTGCCGACATATTTTTCTGGATCTTTTACTTGACTGATATCAGCCTGAGACATAGGCAAAAACGCTTGAGCGCCCACATCTACTATAAAACCGCCTTTTACGGCTTTGACAATCGTTCCATTGATATGCTTTTTTTCTTTAAAAGCCTTATCCAAATTGTCAAAGGCTTCTTCGCTTGCAACCTCTTTATGAGATAATTTGATTTGTCCGCCGCGCATATCCATAACTTTTACCTTTATCTGAGCGCCGACTTTTATGTTCTCAGGTATTACAGAGCCTTCATACTCGCTAAAAGGGATAAGTCCGTCGACTTTTGTGCCTAAGTCCACAACAAAACCCTCTTTGCTTTTAGCAATGATTGCGACTGTGAGTTTTGCTCCGGGCTTGATTTCCGGAGTTTCCCGCATTTCGCTCATCAATTCTTCCATCGTTGATTCTTCGGTAAAAACCGTTTGCATCTTATTTAATTCTTTTTTTTGCGTCATTTTTACTTCTCCTTGTCCCCCATATAGTCCCGCAGGCAATATGTGGTTATTAACTGCATTAAACCCTTTCAGGGTTTGGGTGCGGCGATTGACTTCATCATCCCCGCATAGCCTTGCGGGCAATACGGGGTTATTAACTGCATTAAACCCTTTCAGTGTTTGGGTGCGGCGATTGACTTCATCATCCCTGCATAGCTTTGCGGGCAATACGGGGTTATTAACTGCATTAAACCCTTTCAGGGTTTGGGTGCGGCGATTGACTTCATCATCCCTGCATAGCCTTGCGGGCAATACGGGGTTATTAACTGCATTAAACCCTTTCAGGGTTTGGGTGTAATTGACTTTAGTTTAGGCATAGCGATTGATTGCGCGCCCTTATATTTATAAATTTTTCTATCTTCAACTTAGCTTCTTTGATTATCCAATCAGGCGTCGATGCGCCGGCTGTCAAACATATATTGTTTTTATTTTTAAACCACTCTTTTTTTAAATCGTTTGCCGACTCTATATGTTTAGTTTGAGCATTTTTTTTACATATTTGAGCAAGACGGGCTGTATTTGCCGAATTTTTTCCTCCTATCACTATCATCAAATCAGCGCTTTTAGCAAGTTCAAAAGCGGCGTTTTGCCTGTCAAAAGTCGCTTTGCATATTGTATTAAAAACTTTCGCTTCGTTGCGTCCTTTAATGATTTTCACAATCTTATCAAAATTTTCAAGACTTTGAGTGGTTTGGCTTACTATATTTAACTTGCCGCTAACCTTAATTTTTTTTGCCTCATGCGGATTTTCTATAACAATGCACTTATTATCAGCATAAGAGCGCAGCGCAATTATTTCAGGGTGGTCGTTTTCTCCGACAATAATTATTGATTCCTTCTTCTTTGCCAAATCGGATACAATTTTTTGCGCTCTTTTAACAAAAGGGCATACGGCGTCTATTATTTCTATATTTTTCTTCTTTTTTAAAGTCTTGTGCAAAGATAACGGTATGCCGTGCGTCCTTAAAATCAAAATGCCGCTTTTTGTAGGCGGTTTTTTTAAAGTCTTTATACCGAGGTTTTCAAGCCTTTTGACTTCTTGCGGATTGTGAATAATAGGTCCTATGACGGAAACCGTCTTATTTTGCAAAACCGCCTCTTCGGCAAGTTTGATAGCCCGTCTGACCCCAAAACAAAAACCCGCTTTTTTTGCAATTGTTATTTCTGACATTTCTTAAACTCCGATTGCCGCAAACAATAATTTCGCTTTCAAACGCCTATGATTTGGATATAGCGTCTAATGCGCTTTGAGATAATTTTAAATAGTCCGCTTTGACAAAATTTTTCGGCGGATGTATCGGCGGCAAGAATTTTATTTTTATTTTCTTAAATTTTGTCATTTTATTTGTATTCTCAATTTTGACCGGAATTAAAGGAACTCCCGCATTGCAAGAAACCATACCTGCGCCCGCTCTGGCTTTGCCGAGAATTCCGTCTTTTGAACGAGTGCCTTCTGGAAACATCAATAATAGCCGTCCGTCCGAAAGCAAAGAAAAAGCGCGTCTCATAGCGGAAAAATCTTGACTGCCTCTTTTGACGGGAAAAGCATTTGTTTTTTTTATAATAGAACCAAAAATCGGGATTTCAAAAAGTTCTTGTTTAGCCATAAAATTAAGCGGTCTTCTCATCGCGCTGCCCGTTAAAGGCGGATCAAACCAACTTGTATGATTTGGAGCGATTATAGCGCCGCCTGCTTTTGGGATATTTTGCTCTCCTTCTATTTGGCATCTGAAAAGAACTTTAAACATAACGCGAAATAAGAATCTCCCAAATCTAAACAAAAACGGCGACGATTCAATTTCAAAATCTTTTTCTAAAAGCATAATCTTTTTAATACCTCGTAAAAATTCGGAAAAGATATATTGACGCAATCCGCATCTTTGATAGTTATATCGTCTTTTGCAATTAAAGCGGCTATGGCGAGAGTCATCGCTATTCTGTGGTCGCCGAAACTTTCAACTTGCGCGCCTAAAATCTCTCTCTTTGCGCCGCCGTAAATTATAAAACCGTCTTCTAATTCTTCAATTTCAACTCCTATCTTTTTGAGTTGGCTTGCGACGGCGGCGATTCTGTCGCTTTCTTTTATTCTAAGTTCCCCTGCGCCTGTAATTTTTGTCGTTCCTTGCGCGCGCGAGGCAAGCAAAGCGTATATGGGAATCTCGTCTATCATCCTTGGAACTATTTGAGCGTCTATGCTTACGGCTTTGAGTTCGCGGTATTTGACTATTATATCTCCCGCCGGCTCGCCGCAAATATCTGTAATATTTTCAAACGATATATCCGCGCCCATTTTTTTTACGCATTCTATAAAGCCGTCTCTCGTCGGATTTATACCGACGCCTTTAATAGTCAAATGAGAATGAGGAATGAGCAGAGCCGCCGCTATAAAAAAAGCCGCTGAAGAAATATCTCCGGGGACGGTTATATTTTGCGGGTTTAATTTTTTAGTTCTGTTTATAGAAACTGCATTCCCCTTAACTTCAATATCCGCGCCAAAAGCCCTCAACATTTTTTCGCTATGGTCGCGCGACTTTATAGGCTCGTTATAAGTTGTGATTCCATTGGCGTATAACCCCGCAAGCAAAACTGCGGATTTCGCTTGAGCGCTGGACTTTGCGCTTTTATAATTTATTCCTCTCAAATTTAAAGCGCCTATTATAGTCATAGGCAGGCGACCATTGTCCGTATTAAATTTTGCCCCCATCATAGTCAAAGGCTCTATAATTCTTTTCATCGGTCTTTTAGACAAACTTTCGTCGCCCGTAAGAACGCTTTCAAAATTTTGTCCCGCAAGAATGCCCGACATCAGCCGCGCAGTAGTGCCTGAATTGCCGGCATAAATAGATTTTTTTGGCTTATTGAGATTTAGTCCGCGCCCTTCTATAATAAGCGAACCGCCGTCTTGTTTAATATCAACTCCCATAAGCCTAAAAGCGTCTATAGTCCTAAAACAATCGTCGGAAGGAAGATAATTTTTGACGATTGAACAACCTTCGGCTATGGATGATAAGATGACAGCCCTATGCGTTATAGATTTATCCGCAGGAACTTCAATGACGCCTTCAATTTTGTTTGCTTTGCTGATTTTTATATTCATAATTTATTTTTGCGCCTCGCCGCCGCCTGCGGGATTGAACTGTAATCCCGCCCATACAATACAGACAGATTAACGACGGAGATTGCGGGTCAAGCCCGCAATGACAACATAGAAACTTACAATGACGACATGGAAACCCGCAATGACAACATGGAAACTTACAATGGCGACATGGAAACCTGCAATGACGACATGGAAACCTGCAATGACAACATAGAAACTTACAATGACGACATGGAAACCCGCAATGACAACATGGAAACTTACAATGGCGACATGGAAACCTGCAATGACGACATGGAAATCTGCAATGGCGGCTATTTTTGAGCGTTTAGTATCCGTTTTTTTGTTTTTGTTTGAGACGACAAATTGGTTTCAAAATTTTTCAATTCTTTAATGAAAGCGGATAAATTCTTTTTAATTTGCTTGTCATTTGCCGAAAAAATCGGCGCCCACATATCCGCGCTTGAAGACGCCACCCTTATTGCGCTGTAAAAAGAGCCCGCTACAATTTTTTCTATTTGTTTATCTTTATTTCTTTTGTCTTTATAGATTTTGTTTAAAGCAAAAGCCATAAGGTGAGGCAGGTGGCTTGTCAAAGCGACGAGTTCATCATGTTTTTTGGACGGCATTTTAACGATTTTTGCTCCCGTTTGACGCCACATTTTTTCAATTGCGTTTTCATTTTTTAAAGATTTTGGAATTGAGCCTGTTATTACTACATTTGCATTTTTAAATAAGCCGCTTTCTGAATTTGCAAAGCCATTGCTCTCTTTTCCAGACATAGGATGCGCGCCGACATAAGCGGCGGCATGCCCACTTTTTCTATAAAAGCGGTAAAGACTTTTTATTTGCCGCTCTATCGGCTCTTTTATACCACCAGCGTCTGTTATAATTGCGCCTTTTTTTACAATGGGTATAAGTTTCTTATATATCGGAACTATATTGTCCGCGGGAGTCGCTATTACAATAATGTCCGCGTCAGAAACCGCCTCTAAATTTAAGGACGCTTCGTCCGCCGCTTTCATTTTTATTGCGGCTGACAAAGCGTCTTTTTTTCTGCCTATTGCAATTATCCGTTCATTCTTTGAGGCTGATTTTAAAGCCTTGCATAGAGAGCCGCCGATAAGACCGAGACCTATTACCGCTATTTTCAATCTAATAACTCCCGTTTGACCGCTTTTGCTATCGGATTTAATTCTTGCATCATCTTTGCAAATTGTTCAGGCAAAAGGCTTTGAGGACCATCTGAAAACGCCTCTTCCGGTTTTGGATGCATTTCTATTATCAAAGCGTCCGCGCCTGCGGCTATGGATGCTTTTGCCATCGTAGATACAAATTCTCTAATGCCTGTTCCGTGAGAAGGGTCTAAAACCACAGGCAGATGAGAAAGTTTTTTTAGAACAGGCACGGCGTTTAAATCAAGGGTAAATCTCGTGGAAGTTTCAAAAGTTCTTATCCCTCTTTCGCAAAGCAAAACATTGTAATTGCCTTGGGAAAGTATATATTCGGCTGAAAGTAAAAATTCTTTAATAGTAGCGGACATTCCTCTTTTAAGCAAAATCGGTTTAGGCTGTTTGCCCGCCGCTTTTAAAAGGTCGTAATTTTGCATATTTCTCGCGCCTATTTGAATAATATCGCAATATTTAGACAGAAGAAAAATTTGCTCTATAGTCATCGCTTCGCTGACAATGGGCATAGAATATTTTTTACCCGCTTCTTTCATAATTTTTAAACCCTTTTCTCCAAGTCCTTGGAAAGTATATGGAGAACTTCTCGGCTTAAAAGCGCCGCCTCTAAGAATTGACGCTCCCGATTGTTTTGCGCTTTTGGCTATATTAAAAACAATTTCTCTGCTTTCAATAGCGCAAGGACCGGCCATAACATGAATTTTTTTGCCGCCGATTTCCACGCCGCGCGATATTTTTACAACGCTGTTTTCTTTGTGAAATTCGCGCGAAGCGAGTTTATAAGGTTTTTGGATTTCGCTGATATGCTCCACCGCTTCCATAGCGTCAAAAGAATCTTTATATTTCTCGGCAAATTCGCCTATCATACCTATAATAGTCACATTTTCTCCTTTTGAAACATGCGGCTTATAACCGAGTTTTTTAATTCTGTCTAAAATAGCGTTTAATTCTTTTTGAGTCGCGCCTTTCTTTAATGTAATAATCATTTTATTTCTCCAATACTTTTTTGAGTTTATCTATGAAAAATTCATTTTGAGCGCGAAGCCCTATTGTTACTCTAACCCATGACGGCAATTCATATTCGCTCATTTCTCTAACAATTACGCCTTCATGCAATAGTTTAACGAATAAATCTTTTGCGGTAAAAGGAGACGAATTAAAAAGAATGAAATTACCAGCCGATTCAATATATTCAATAGACAACTTTTTAAATTGTTTATACAAATACTCTCTCTCTTTTTTGACCAAACTCTGAGATTTTTTAACTTGCGCATTATCTTTCAAACTCGCAATAGCCGCGGCTTGAGCAAAAGCATTCACATTAAAAGGAGGTCTGACGCGCTCAATAAAATCAACAATGTCTTCATGCGCAAAACCGTATCCAACTCTCAAACCCGCAAGAGCATAGGCTTTTGAAAAAGTCCTAAACACTATCAAATTTGGATTATCCTTTAAAAAAGTCAACCCGTCGGGATAATCTTTGGAAATAGAGCCGTATTCAAAATAAGCCTCGTCAAGTATTACCAAAGGTTTCATTCCATGTATATTAGGCGGGAGATTTTGCAAAAATTCTGAAATTTGCGCTCCCGTATTATATGTTCCCGTCGGATTATTGGGATTTGTTATGAAAACCGCTTTTGTATTTCTTGTGCATACTTTAAGCATAGCGTCTAAATCGTGGACAAGACCGTCTTTCATAGGCACAACTATAGCGTGCGAACCCATAAGTTGAACAGCCATAGCGTATCTAACAAAAGCATGTTTTGAAATAACTATTTCATCTTCAGGATTAAAAAATACTTTTGCTATTATTTCTATTATTTCGTCTCCGCCTGCCGCCGTAAATAAATTTTGCGCGGGCGTTTTATATTTTTCGGACAAGGCTTTTTTAAGTTCAAAAGAATTTGAATCAGGATAGAAAAAAGCGTCTTTTGCTTTATTTTTTAGCGCCGCCACAGCCAATTTTGACGGACCCAAAGGATTTTCATTTGAGGCAAGTTTGATAATTTTTTTTAAACCCAACTCCCTTTTGAGCGTCTCTATTGGCTTTCCCGCAACATAAGGCTCAAAACTTCTACAACTTTCACGGACAATTTTTGATATTTCCATAAAATGTCTCCTTTTGTCCCGCATAGCCCTGTGGACAATATGGGGTTATTAACAACATTAAACTATTTCAGCGGTTGAGGGGTGCAACTGATTTCCACAATAACGCAATGTCAATGCCCGCGCTTTTAGATAAATCATTATGCTTTTGGATATGCTCCTAAAACTTTTACAAATACGCAGTGTTTTTTTACTTTTTCAATGGTTGACATAACTTTTTTATCTTCTATATGCCCTTCTATATCTATAAAAAATATATATTCCCACAACTTTTTCTTTGACGGACGGGACTCAATTCTCGTCAAATTAACTCCGTTTTTGCCAAAAACTCCGAGCAGATTATACAACGCGCCGACTTTATCTTTTATCATCAAAGAAAGGCTTGTCTTATCTTCGCCGCTGGAATTAGTTTTTGTTTTACCTATTATAAGGAAGCGGGTAAAATTCTGCGCTCCGTCTTGTATGCCTTTTGCCAATGGGTAAAGATTATAGATTTTAGCCGCCGCCTCAGACGCTATAGCGGCTGAGAAATTCTCTTTTGAAACTTTTTTAGCGGCTTCCGCAGTGGACGATACGGGTATAACTTCAATATCGGGATAATTCGCGCTAAGCCAATTTCTACATTGAGCCAGAGCATGCGGGTGAGAATAAACTCTTAAAATTTTACATTTTTGCTCTTTTGCTAAAAAGCATTGTTCAATTTTTAAACTGATTTCCCCACAAATGGAAAGTTCAGAATCCACTAGCAAATCAAGAGTGACATTTACAGATCCTTCATTAGAATTTTCAATAGGCGCGACTCCAAAATCCGCTCTGCCTTTTTCCACTTCGTCAAAAACATCCGCAATCACCGGACAAGGGACAAAAATAGCCGAAGAGCCGAACTTTTTAATAGCCGCTTGATGGGTAAAAGTAGCCCAAGGACCTAAAAAAGCAACTTTTGTGGTAGTTTCAAGATTGCGGCAGGCGCTTATAATCTCAGAATAAATCGCCGCCAAATCATCTTCTTTTACAATGTTTTTTAAGGATAAAATCTGCTTAAACACTCCTTTTTCCCGCGATGGAGAATAAGCGGCGACGCCTTTTTCTTTTTTGACTTTGCCGATTTCCAAAGCGATTTGAGCCCTTTTATTGATAAGTTTGACAATATCTTTATCAATCCTATCAATAGATTTTCTTTTTTCATTCAAATCTTTAATTGCCATAATAAACTCCCAAACAAAAAATAAGCCCCAATAGAGGCTTTTTGCAAACTGCTATATAAATTTTAAGATTTATATTCAAAGCGTCTTTTAAACGAGCGCAATTATAGCAAAAATCAGAGCGAACTCTTAATTGTCCACATTTATATTTCTGCTGGCTGTAGCAAGACCCGATTTATATTCTAATGATATTGTTGTTACGCCGGGCGCGCTTGCGTGAAATACAATATAATCTGCAATAAATGGATGAGTAAAAGTTCCTAATTTCGGCACAGCGCTATAACTTGTAATATCTATCGTATTTATCGCGTTATGATACTCTCCGTCTCTATATTCCACTAAGTAAATTTTAATGGAATCGCCGATTTTGACTCTATTAGACTCAACTTCCAGCCTATATGTATATACATGGTCCGTATATACCTCAACTGTTTCACAACTGCAGCCGCCGTCGCCATGAGGATCAAATTCACAAGCAATAATCGGCGCAAGCAATAAAAAAACAATTAAAATCAAAATAATTTTTTTCATTCTATTTCCTTTTAAATTCCGTTATATCTGACTAATCTCTTGGGTCGCTTATAACAGATACTTTATCTCTGCTTCTTGTTTCAGATTTAATAACGGCGGGTTTTTTCGGAGATTCTTTTAACTCATATTTGTCTTCTGCCTGAGTTTTACCAAAAGGTCTTCCTCTAAAATGTCCGATTTTTGCCGATATTTGTATCTCGCTGTAATAAATAGTTCTATTCATTTCAAATTCTTTAGAAAGATAATTGTCATCGCCGTAAAAAGCAAACATAAGTTGAAAATAATTTAGTTCAATGCCTACGCCCAAAGATGGATAAAATTTGTTCAGACCTATACGCAGAGCAAAAGGAGAAAATCTGTATTCCGCGCCTATATGTATTTTCTTAATTATCTCTGTTTCATAAGCGCTAAATAAATCTCTCATATCTGCGGCAATGGTAAGTCTGCGTTCAAATATATTTGGAGTAAAAGCCGCGCCTATATTTATTTGCTGTTCTATATAAGCGTCTTCATCAGGAAAAATCTCGCCGTATTTCTTATCAAGCCTGCCGTAATATATTCTTGTAAATATATCAGACGCTTGAACTCCGATATTAAATTGCCGTCCAAAATGATAAATAGCGCCTAAATCAATTCCATAACCATAACCATTAAAAGCGGCTAAATCAAAAGTTTCAATATTGTCTTCAACTTTTTGGTAAGAATTAGCGTTAAGAGTTACAAGCTGCCTCAATTTAAGCCTATTGATTAATTTTAAATTCGCTCCAAACGATAATGCTTGAGAATCAAAAGAGCCGATTCTAAAGGCTATGGGTATATCAAGAACCCCTGTGATATAAGTATTGACTATATCAGCCGCTTTGGTATCGGGTTTTAAAATCTCTTCTTTGTTATTTGGAAATTTCCTTTCTATCTCCGCTATTATATCGTCATAATTTTTATTTCCTTTTTGCAAATCATTGATAAACTCTTTTACGGCGTCATTATTAAAACTCGCATATATCGCATCAGAAGCCGTAGCGTCTCCATCTTTTGCTTTTATTAAAAGAGAGTCCAATTGTTCTATAGTTAAACCGCTGCCCAATTCTTGTAAAATATCTGACGGGATAGCGGAAATCACATCATTTGCGCTGACCACCGTCATATTTCTTTGAGCATTTGCCAAATCAACGACATAATGAGGAGTTTTTACAGCCGGGCTTGCTTGATACTCAATAGAAAGAAATTCCCCTATTCCAAAACTTCCAAAAAGAAATCCGCGTCCAATAGGTTTTGAGATAAATAAAATGTCGGGCAAGAACGCTGTATTTCCATCTTGATTTATAGCAAAGACCGATATTGAAATACTATCTTTGGATGAAATATCTCTTAATGCCTTAACGGCTTTATTTTCCAGCGCGGCGCTTGCTTGATTGGAATTTATAAGCATATTTAAAGAAAAAATCTGCAATAACCATTTTTGCCTTTGAGTAATGCCCGCTGGATTATAATGGATTGCATTTTCATCATCGGCTATAGCCGCAAAGGCGCCGCCCATACCCATAGGACGAATGCCTTTAACTCTGATAGGCTCGTCTTTTACCAAAGCGAAAGCGTTAAATGAGAAAAAACCCAATGAGAATATAAAAATAAAAATTCTTTTCATGCTGAAAATCTCCTAAGGTATAACTATTATAGTTTCGCTGACTATCGCTTCCCCATGTCTATAATCCATAGTTATCGCAGTAGTCCCGGTCTTAAGCGCTGTAAACACAATAAAATCTCCATTACGGCTAAAAGATCCGAGATTTGGAGTAGCGTTAAATCTTGTAATGTCCGAGCCTCTGACGGCTCCATAATAACTTCCATCTCTCCACTCTTCCAAAGAAAATTTTATGCTATCGCCTACGCTGATAGTATTAGAATTTATATCCTTCTTAATGAAATATGTCTTCACTATTACGGTATCCTTGGGGATTTCCACTCCGCATTTCATCGTGCAAGAAGAAATAACGAGCATTAAAAGAATAAATGTTAATAAAATGGATTTTTTTATCATTATAGTCCTCGTCATTTCCTAATAGGAGAATCTGTTTTTGAGTTTAGATAATCCAATAGATTTTGCGATTCTTGTTTTGTAAAAGCGGTTTTGGCTTTTTGATTTGCGCTTTGAGCGTATTTTTTTGCCGATTTAATATCTCCCGCTTTGTTGTAGAGCATAGAATACATAATATCAAGAGAAGAATAAGAAGAATCTATATCGGAGGCTTTGCCAAGAAAAAATTCAGCCTCGTCTATATTATTTTCATGATTTAACGCAATATAAGCAAGATATAAATAAGCGCTAAAATTGCGGTTGTCTTTTTTTATGGATTCTATAAGATACTTTTTTGCCTCTTTATAATCTTTATTATCAAAATAGAGTTTTCCCATAGTAAAATATGCGGCGAAATCATCATAAATGAGGAGATAAGTTTTTCCAAAATCCGCCGCTTTTTGTTTTTGATTTAACCTTTGATAGGAATGAACCATATTCATTGCCATATTTTCATTATAATTTTTGGAATCTATGCTTTCATAGTATCGTATTGAATCGACATATTCTTCAAGAATAAAACTTATTTCCCCTAACTTTTCTCTTGCTTCATTTGATTTTTTATCAATTTTTAAAGCATTAAGAAATACAGACCGCGCATGAGTATATAAACCATTGCCGAATAAAACTGAACCGATTTTTAAATAGAGGGCAAGATTGTCATCATAGAGAGATTGCGCTTCCTCATAATACAATAAGCCTTGGACATAATTTTTTTCTTCAACACAAATGTCTCCCAATTTGACATTGTATAGGAAGGTTTTCTTTTTAGACGGAGATTCTTTTAATAAATCTATATATATTCTGCGGGAATAATCATATTTTTTATTTTGGAAAAGAGACTCGGCAAAATCTTCAATTTTTTTTATATTGTCCTTGTTTCTTTTTTGAGCAAAAACCGCATCTATTGACGAAGATATTTGCTCATCGCTCATTTCAGGCAAAACAGCGGCTGCAGAGATTTGAGAAAAGGCAAAAAAAACAAAAATTATAGTTAATAGCGAAATTATTTTATTCAAAGAGTTCTTTCCCTTTCGTTTTGTTAATGAGAATCATTTTGACATTTTCTATTGATTGCCGTCCTGCAATAAAACCTCTTCGTATTACTTCGGATGCTCTATTTAATTCTGTAGCGGACACATCTCCTACGGATGGACTTATAACTATATCAGACTTTGCAAGATTTTCTCCGTCAAAAACTCTACCTTGTATATATATCGCCTGCATTAAAGAGTTAAAAACGCTGCTTGTAGAATTTTTGGAAATATCCGCCGCGACAGATATTGTAATCACTATATCAGGATTAAAAATTCGAGCTATATCAACAGGAATGTTTTCGTATAATCCTCCGTCAACCAAATATCTTTGATTGTATTCAACAGGTTTAAAAATGCCCGGAATAGTCGCGCTCGCCCGCGCTGCAAAAGCGACACTGCCTTCTCTAAGTAAAATTCTTTCGCCGGTATTCAAATCGGTAGCAATACATATAAGAGGGATTTTTAAATCGCTAAAATCAATAGTTCCTATATTTTTATTTAAAAATTTTTCTAAATCTTCATTTGAAAGAAGGTCTTCGCTAATTAGCATCATAAAAAGGGACGGGATATTGAGATTGGATATTTCACCCCATTTGATATTTTCTGACAATTTTCGAACATTAGCCATAGGCATGCCTGAACAATACAAAGCGCCGACTATAGATCCCATACTCGTGCCGACAACCAAATCTATAGGAACTCCCTCGCTTTCCATTATCTCAAGAACGCCTATATGCGCAAACCCTCTCGCCCCGCCGCCGCCCAATACCAAAGCGGCGGACGGACGACTTTCTTTAGACAGATTAATAAATTTGTCCCATAAAATGTCAACTAAAAATTTGTCTTCATTAAAATCAAGATTGGTTTGTCCTAAAGAAATTGAAGGTGAGAAAGATAAGAATAGAGATATGACAATTGCAGACTTGAATAATAATCTCATCTGTCGCAGGATATTGCGAATCCTACCCGCAATGACGACGAGAAATATGACAACAAGAGGCAAAGAGGGGTTTTTATAGAAAGTATTAATAAGTATCAAGTTGGACTCCGGTAGTGAATTCCAATTCAAAATAGGCGTCGTTTAAATTTTTTATGATTTCTAAATCCGCGTCATTATATCCTTTCGTTTTGCCCAGCAGATTGTTTTCAAAAGCCTTTTGTTTCCAAAAATCATATTCAATATACGCTTTACTGACGGCAAGCCTTATACCGCTTTCAGCCTTAGCCCTTGCCAAAGCGGACTGCCTTGCCGTGATTTTGCCTTGTAAAACTCTTGATATAGTCCCGCCGCCGTCAAAAACAGGCAAATCAACAGATAAGAAAACATACCAATTACTCTTATCGTTTATAATATCTTTACCAGCCCATTCTTGAGCGGCTCCGAGAGTGACAATAGGATATCTGTGCATGGACAAAAGGTTCACGCCGAGTTCGTCAATTGATTCTTGATATTGAGTAGTTTGAATTTCAGGTCTAAATTGATATGCAAAAAGCAAACATTGATTTAAAGATATATCTTTTATTTTTGCCGAAAAATCTCCTTCTATGGCGATTAAAGTGTTTAATTCAAGTCCGATGATGTTTAATAAATCTAAAACGGATTTATTGTAAATGAGTTCCGTCAAAGCGACGCTGTTTTTTATTTGCGCCGCATTATTCTTATTTTGAGAGTTCTTTAAAATTTCTATTTTTTCCCTATAATAAAGGCACTTGTTAAAAGTTTTCTTTATGTTCAAAATTACCGTGTTTCTGACGCTATTGGATTCGTTTTTTACTTTTTCAATATTCATAGCGGCAAGTTTATTAGCGGCTGTAATTCTGCCTCCCGTATATATGTTTTGCAAAATTGAAATTCTTGAATTGTAATAAATATCATCGCTATTTTGAGCAGGGAGATAAATAGAAGTATTAGACTGCCTATTTGAGACTATCAAAGGAGAGGCATTATTGAACTCAGAAAGCGTTATATTCAAATCAACCGTCGGAAAATACAAAGCCTTTGATTCTCTTGACTTTTGTGAGGCGAGTTCTATGTTTTGATATTGAATAAGCATATCGTGATTGATTGTTAAAGCGGTTTGAATACTGGACTGCTCAGTTAAAATTCTTTCATATCCGACTCCAAAAGCCGCAATACTGATAAATAAAACGATATTTAACATAAAAAACTTTTTCATTTTTTGCTCCGTAAAGACTTTTCTAAATCATCTATCTGTTTTAGAACCGATTTTTTAGACGCTCCGCCAAGGCTGATTTTCATATCGGCAATTTTTGCTATATCTATAAATTTATAAATATCTTCGTCAAAAGACGGGTAAAACAAGCGGTATTCTTGCAAAGTTAAATCTTGTAAAGTTTTATCGTTTTTAATGCAATAATCTACAATCTCTTTAACTATGCCGTGCGCCGTTCTAAAAGGCATGCCTTTTTTTGCAAGATAATCGGCAATTTCCGTAGCCTCTATAAAACCTTTTTTGCAACTGTTTAAAGTTTTTTGAGCGTTAAATTTCAAACTTGCAAACAGAGCGTTAAAAACTTCCAAAGACATTTTTATATTATCAACAGCGTCAAAAACCGGCGGTTTATCCTCTTGCAAATCTCTATTATAAGCAAGCGGCAAGGATTTAACTATTGTAAGCAAAGCAAATAAATCTCCAAAAATTCTGCCAGACTTTCCTCTTATTATCTCGGCGCAATCGGGATTTCTTTTTTGCGGCATAATTGAAGAGCCTGATGTAAATTTGTCGTCAATTTTAATATAAGAAAATTCGGGGTTTAGCCATAAAATAATTTCTTCGCAAAAACGGGTCAAATGCAAGGCTATCAAAGAAAGGCAAAAAACAAATTCTATTACAAAGTCTCTATCGCTGACGCCGTCAAGGGAATTTTGGCAAGGCGCGCTAAAACCCAAAAGTTTAGCCGTATAATTTCTATCAATTTTAAAAGAAGTCCCGGCAAGCGCCGCGCTGCCCAAGGGCGAAACGGCAATTCTTTTTAAGGAGTCTTGCAATCTTTCTTTATCTCTTTGAAACATATAAGAGTAGGCAAGCAAATGATGAGAGGCATAAATCGGCTGGGCGGGCTGCAAATGAGTAAAAGACGGCATAATTACTGACATATTTTCTTTGGCTTTTTTTAGCGCTATGTTTTGAAAATCATTTAATAATCCGATTACATTTTTACTTTCTTGTATAAGATAAAGCCGCAAATCTGCGGCGACTTGGTCATTTCTACTTCTTGCAGTGTGCATTTTTCCGCCAAGCGAGCCGATTCTCCTTATCAATTCCTTCTCAACGGCATAGTGGACATCTTCAGCCTTAGGCAATTTCCATCCATTAGACAAATCTTTCAAAATACCGCTTAATCCTTTTATTATTTTAGAGCCTTCTGTCGTTTTTAAAATTTTACATTTAACCAACATTTTGACATGAGCAATAGAGCCTTCAATATCAAAAACGGCAAGTCTTTCGTCAAAACTAAAAGACCCGATAAATTGTTCAAAATTTAACATTTTTCCCTCGCGTTATATTTTTATATTTTGGCAATAGTATCAAATCCTATACTTACAGTCAAAAACACGAACGGTAGTATAGGTGCGGCGAAGCCGCGATACACACGAATGTCTCTAAGTTAAGCGCGACTAGAAAGTCGCTTTGCCTTTTGGCGTCTTTTTACACAATTTATCTGTTTGGATAGCGCTGC
>JAITTG010000110.1 GCA_031287095.1 Candidatus Parendomicrobium reticulitermitis
CGGGGCGGAATTTTTTTAAAGCTGTTTCTCTTGCGAGCGGAAAGTATTGCTGCCTTATGGGCGGCGATGATATTTTTGAAGCCGATGGTATAAAGACCATGTTGGACGAATTTAAAAACTACGGTAGTATTGACATATACCATGTCAACTTTTATATGTATTTTAAAGATATGACGCTCAAAAGAAAATCAAAACATAAATTTTTAAAAGATACTGCGGTTTTTGATAATTGTTTGGCATCTGTTAAAAATGCCGCATTAGACCTTGGGCAAATCACTTCCATAATATTTAAAAAAGAAAGTTGGGACGGTATTGGCGGCGCCCGACAATTTTATGATTATAGCGCGCCTCATTTATATCCATTGTGGAGCATACTCAAAAAAGGCGTTTAAATTAATGTTTTCATTATATTGCAGACAATCAATTTTTTACTTGGAACTCTATAAAATAATCCCGGTATTGTTATGTCATGCGTTTATTTTGAAGTTTGTCAGATTTGTTTATAAAAAATTGCATCGATAAATGCGTCTATATAGGAGACAATCAGTGAAATCAAAGATACTTAATGTTTTTAAGTTCTCAATTAAAAAAATCTCTTTTTTAAGAAAAATCAAAAGGTTCAGAAGTAATAGTGGTTGAGAAATATGTAAAAGATAAAACTTTGCCGCTTAGGAGTTGTATCGCAGGTCAAAATGCTCCCATATTTAGAGATGGTTGCGCATTGACAATTAATCAAAACGCAAAATTTGAAAAATTTTTTGCTTAATAAATTAAAAAGGAAAACAAAATGAGTTTTGATATTTCAATATGTATCCCCACTTATAATAGACAAGATTATTTAAAGGTTGCATTAGATAGTATTTTTAGCCAAATAAGCGAAGATATAAAAAATAAAGTTGAAATTTGTATAAGCGATAACGCTTCTCCCGATAATACGAAAGGCTTAATTGAAACTTATATAAAAAATTATAGCGATATTTCTATTGTTTATTTTAGACAGAAAGAAAATCTCGGCGTTGATAGAAATTTTCAAACAAGTATAGAGATGGCGCATGGAAAATTCTATTGGGGGATGAGCGACGATGATATTATAGAGCCCGGCGGGATTAAATATATCCTCAATGAAATCCAATCCAATCCTTCCATATATATGTATTATTTGAATTATAACGCTTATGATTCCAACTTAGAAAATAAAGTTGCCTCAAAACATAATTTATGGAAAGAAAAAAACGATATTGTTTTTAACAATTCATTAGAGTGTATAAAAAAGTGCGGCGACATTTTTGGATATTTAAGCGCTTATATCATGCACAGAGAAACATTATATAAATATTCTTCAACGGATAATTTTATAGGCACTCGTTTTGTAGCCGTATATCATGAATTGTCCGTATTAACGGAAAAACAGAGTTTAAAGTATATAGCAAAACCATTGATAGGTTATCGCGGAGATAATCTTTCTGATATAGCAGGCTCTCCTTCGGATATATTGAGATTAGGGTCGGTTACGCTTAATAATATGATTGCGAGCATGTTTGGAAAATATTCCTATGAATTGAAAATTATGAAAAATTTTAGATTTTTACATTCGTTCAAAGGAATCGTGTTTATAATCATTAACAAAAAAGCGCCCCTAAAATTCAGATGGGAAGCATTTTTTATTCTTTTTGGCGAGTATTGGTATTATTTGAGATTTTGGTTTGTCATAATTCCAATTCTTTTATCTCCGGTTTTTGCCATAAAACTTGTAAAATTCTTATATCAGTGGAAAATAAATAGAGCATAAAAAGGGGCTGTGGGAATTGATATGGATTCTTTACGCGGGATAATTTATGCAAAGAGATACGGCGTAGATTTTAAATATCCCCTAACGATTGGAAGACAAAGCATATATATGTTTAAATCAAAGTTGAACAAAATATTAAAGAAATATAATTCGGCTAAAAGTTTGCCTCCCCCTGCAAAAAATATACGCTGATTGCGCAGAGGAATTGTTTAAGTATTTCGGAGCGGAGATAAAAGATTTATATAAGCGATAACGCTTCTGAGGATGATACAAAAAAATGCGCGGAGCAATATAAACAGAACTACCTTAATATATCAATAATTAAAAGAGAACTATGTTGGAACGCTCATATAGATATTAAGCAAGCCGTTAAGATGACAAGCCAATGGACGCGGGAGTATTTGTCAGGCGGCGATTTTAACGCCGTTATGGACAGTCAAATTAAAACTTATTTAGATTGGAGCATATTGTGAAATTTACGCCGTTATCTATCAAAGGAGCATTTTTAATAGAAATACAAGAAATCAAAGATGAAAGAGGCTCTTTTGCAAGACAATTTTGTAAAAAAGAGTTCGCGGCTTGCGGATTAGATTTTGATATAAAGCAATGCAATATATCAAGAAATTATAAAGCGGGAGTTTTAAGAGGAATGCATTATCAGCATGAGCCTTATTCGGAAACAAAAATTGTGTCTTGCCCACAAGGCGCATTTTTTGATGTTTTGGTTGATTTAAGAAAAGACAGCGAGACTTATTTAAAATGGTTAGGCGTTGAATTGTCGGCTCAAAATAACAAGGCATTGTATATTCCAAAAAATTGCGCGCACGGCTTTCAAACATTGCAAGATAATACTGTGGTCTATTATCAGATAGACGGATATTATATGCCTGATTATGCCGGAGGCATTCGTTGGGACGACCCTAAAATAGGCATAGAATGGAAACGATATTCAAATATAATAAATGACAGAGATAAAAATTACCCGTTGATATAAGGAGGGCTTTATGCCAAAATGCAGATTTTGCCGCAACGAATTGAAAACTATGTTTGCCGACTTGAATATGGCGCCTATAGTCAATAATTATATTAAGCCGCAAGATTATTACAAAGAAGAAATTTATTATCCTTTAAAAGTTTATGTTTGCGATGAGTGTAAGTTGGCTCAGACATTAGACTTTAATCCTTCTCAACAAATTTTTACCGACGAATACGCTTATTTTTCATCCTATTCCAGTTCTTGGCTTAAACACAGCAAAGATTTTGCCGATATGATTACAGATAGATTAAAATTAAATTCAAAATCAACCGTATTGGAAATCGCAAGCAATGACGGCTATTTATTGCAATATTTTAAAGAAAAAAATATACCTCACCTGGGTATAGAGCCTTGTAAAAGCGTGGCTGATACCGCTATTGTTAAAGGAATAAATACTCTTGCAGATTTTTTTTCGTTTGAACTTGCGCAAAAATTGCCTAAATATGATTTAATCTGTATGGCAAATGTTTTAGCTCATGTTCCAGATATAAACGATTTTGTCAAAGGAATAAAAGAAGTATTGGCAAAACAAGGAACTGTTACAGTTGAATTTCCCCATCTTTTAAATCTAATCAAATACAATCAATTTGACACTATTTATTTGGAGCATTATTCATATCTTTCTTTACTGTTTGCAAATAAATTATTTAAAGAACACGGTATGACTATTTATGCCGTTGAAGAAATCCCAACTCACGGCGGCTCTCTAAGAATTTATGCTCGTCACAGCCAAGACGACAATATATCCGTTAATGTAAGCGTATCAATTATATTGGAAAAAGAGATAGATTTTGGGTTAAATGATTTGGAAATTTATAAACAATATAATGAAAAAATAAAAAGAACAAAAAGACGGCTGCTGTCTCTCCTAAACGATATAAAAGAGCAGGGCAAAAGCATAGTATCTTACGGCGCAAGCGCAAAAGGCAATACGCTTTTTAATTATTGCGGCATATCTACAGATTATATTGATTATTCAGTTGACTTAAATCCTCATAAACAAAACAGATTTTTGCCGGGAAGCCGTATTCCCGTCAAATCTCCGGAAGAAATTAAAAAAACAAAACCAAATTATATTTTCATAACCGTTTGGAATATAAAAGATGAAGTGGTAAAACAACTTGAATGGACAAAAGAGTGGGGCGCCAAATTTATCATAGCGATGCCGGAACCTAAAATAATGTAGAGGAGAAGAAAATGAATTTTGAGATTTCAATATGTATTTTTACCCGCAATAGAGAAAGATATTTAAAGGTTGCATTGGATAGTATTATATGTCAAATTACAGATGATATAAGAGATAAAGTTGAAATCTGTATTAGCGATAACGCCTCTAATCAAGATATCAAAGGACTTGCCGACAAGTATAGACAAAAACATCCGCATATAACTTATTTTCGTTTTGATAAAGATATGGGGGTTGATATCAATCATTTAAACGCCGTTGCAATATCTCGTAGTCCTTATTGTTGGACATTTTGCGACGACGATATAATGCTCGATGGAGCTTTAAAATATATCCTGCAAGAGATAAAAGAAAATCCAGATATAGATATTTTTATCGGAGAAACGATAATATATACCAAAAGTTTAGACGAGCCCGCTAAAAGTAAGTTTCGTTTGGCTAAGCCCAGCCGAGATTTTATTTTTGAACAAGGCAATACAAAGGGGATATTATTGTTGGGTTTTGGCACTGAAACAATAGTGAGAAAAGAAAAGTGGCAATTATACTCTAATGATAATAAATTCCTTGACACTCTATTTGTTCAACTTTATGTGATGTTTTCTATGATAAAGAACGGCTCAAAATTAAAATCTTTAATAAAGCCTATTTGCGGGCTGAGAGGCTTTAACGGCGACGACACTTTTAATGTTGACGGCATGCTTAGACGGTTTCAATATGACATCATTGCATTGAAGGCAATCCCGGAAGATGTTTTTGGCAAAAAATCAAAAGAAGCGAAAATGATGGCAAATCAGATAATGTTTAATATTCTCGCCGCCGTCCGCGCTCTTAAAATGAACGCTTTTAAAGAAAAAGCGTCATTGCAGTTGTATTTTCAACTGTTTGATTTGCTCCATCAATATTATCGCAATAATATCTTACTTTACATTTTGGTTTTACCTTCGCTTTTATTGCCCTCTTTTATCTATAAAATAATGATTTATATGTATAGAAAGACTCTTAAAAAAAGAAGAACCATAAAAGATACGGGAAAAATAAAGGAACTTTTTTATGACTAAGTTAACCCCCCCTTCCCCTTCCTCCCCATCTATCGTAGTTGATATTGTCTTTATCATTGCATTTCTAATTTTATTGCTTATACCGATTTCTAATATAAATATATCCGGCAAAATATCTCAAGAAAATAGAAATCTTGCGGAGTATAAATCTATTATTACGCGCAATGGAAACATCAATTATGAATATGGAAAGAATTTTGAACAATGGTTTAATGATAGATTTTATGGCAGAAATCAAGCTATCAAATACTATTATAAATTGGTCAACAAAACCAACGATAAAGTTTTGTTTGGAAAAGACAATTGGTTGTTTTTTAGAGTGGATAGGTCTATACAGAATTATCAAAACATATTTTTATTTTCTGATGGAGAATTAAAGACAGCCGCTTCTTATTTGCAGGAATTAAATGATTTTGCCGTTTCAAATAATAAAAAATTTTATTTTTTTATAGTCCCCGACAAGCATAGAATTTATCCCGAGTATTATCCCGACCACATCAAAAAAAATATTCCTGATGAACAAAGTATGACTTCTCAACTTGTAACATATCTTAGAAAAAATACTGCTGTTAATGTTATTTATCCGTATCAATCTTTGTATCAGCATAAAAAAGATGGATTATTGTATTGGAAACAAGACACGCATTGGAATCCGCTTGGAGCATATTGGGGATATAGGACTTTAATGGACGAAATCAGTAAAGATTTTAATATAAAACCTTTAATTTTAGACGAAACGATAATGCCGGATTATTATGATAATGACCTCTATTACATGCTTCCTGCAAAATCAAGGCGGGATGATGAAGCCCAATTTTATAAAATTCCAAAAATGAAAATGAACTTTACGCATTTAATCATCTAAAATGACACCGAAATAAAAGGTGAAATATCATTTAAGGGATGACACCGAAAGGGAGTTAAATAATGTAGCATTTAGGCTCAAACAAAGGGGGCTTATATGCA
>JAITTG010000119.1 GCA_031287095.1 Candidatus Parendomicrobium reticulitermitis
CAATTTGAAAAAGGAATTACAAGAGATAGCAATGGTTTTAAAGTTGAAAAGATAGTTGTTGCGGGCAAAGATTTCGATGACTTGGAGTATCAAGAGAGAATACAAAAAGAATCTAAAAAATTGAATCAGATACTTGTAATTTTAGCAGTTGGAAATGCTGCCCATGGTGTCATCGTTCCAGAAAAAGCTTTCTTAGTAGAATCTACTATCTATAGGGGTGGAAGAGCAATTACGATAGAAGGAGTTAATAATAATATGACGCTAACTGAAGGTGTTATGGCTAAGAAAAAAGACAAGTCCCCAAGAATTTCAACAATAATGCGAGGAGATAGAAAGGAAGGAGTAAGTAAACAAATAGGTAGTGAGAAGAATATAAGAAATACAGATGCTTATATTATTTATAAATGAGGGAATATAAATGGTAAGGATACGAATAGGTATATTTATTTTATTATCATTAGTATTGTTGAATTCTCTTTTGTTTGCAAAAGATAAAAAAGAAAAGCAGATATTTCAATGGGATAGTACTTCATTTAGAAGTTACTATTATTTCAGCAACGATACATTTTATATTCTTTTTGAACATGGTTCATACTATACACTTACTGAGTTGAAAAACAATAAGTTGTATGAATTGATTTCAACTTCTAAAGAAGGTGAAGAATATGAAAGTGATGGAATGCCATATTTTATGAATGAATATAAATTAACTAATTCTCAATTGCTTGGAGAAGAGATAAGTGATTCACAGAAAATAGAAATATCCGACAGTGTATATTTGCAATTGAATGACAACAATGAATATATTTCAATTTCTGAAAGAAATGCCCAATATATCATAGATGAGTGTTCTAATAATAGATATCAAATTGTTTCGTATGTATATGTTGATTATGCTAATTCTAAAGTTTTTTTTAGAGGGAAAATAAATAATATCGGCAATGGAATAGTAGTTTGTGATATAAAACAAAAAAAAGCAAAACTGATTGTCAAAGATGACATTTCTTTCGATGAATCTTATCAATCTGTGAGAATCCCAAATACCGAATATTTGTTGTATAGTAAAATAGAAAGACGATTTGATGATGAAATCTATAATACAAAAATTTTCGTTATAGAAATCCCAGAATGGAAAGCCGAGATAGAGCAACAGAGAAAGAATAAAAAATTATATCCAAATGCAAAAAAGTTTTTTATAGATGGTCCAGCAAATATCAGAGACAATCCCAGGGGCAAAAGCATGGTTTATTTAAATGACTGGACGGAAGTTTTAGTATTAAATCAGCAAGGCGATTGGTATGAGATACTATACGCAAATATCAAAGGCTGGACATATAAAGACAATTTAAGAATAGGAGTAATCAAAAAATGAATGATGTATTAAATATCCATGATGCCAAAGCGATAGAACAGAATGTAAAAGAGTCCAACACAGATGTTTTAATAGCGGGCAACAATGTGACAATCCAAAGTCTTGACGGCAGCCCGTCTGTTTTAAACAATGCGAGCGCGATACAAGGGAACAGAACGGTAGTAATAACGATGGACGAAATCAACAATGGCACCAAAGTCTTTGGATCTAAACAAGCGGCAATAAGCGCAGGTGAATTGTTATATTTAAAAGCCGATATAATCAACAACAATAGCGGAATAATAGCGGCAACAGGCGAAGATAGTTTAGTAAGCATTACAGCAAGGGAGATAAACAACACGACAAACAGTCAAAAAGAGCAACACCTGATAGAAACAATATCAAAAAATATATTTGACCAAGAAAATTACGGTAAAGTTGTATATGAATATGCCCCAGATGTAAAAACGCATATAGGAACGACAGCGCTAATAGGCGGAGCAGGCAATTTGTCAATCAACACGACGGGGGATATGAACTTAAAAGGGAGCGCAATCTTTGCAAACAAGGACATAAATTTAGACATAGGCGGCGACTTGAATTCAGTAGTAGTAGAAGACTACACAAGAACATATACAAGGACGCAAGAAGACGGCGGAATGTTTGGCGATGACGAAACCAGAGAAGAAGAGACAATCAAGATAAGGAACATATCAAGTTACATCACATTGGAATCATTTGGAAAGATAAAATGATCAGAACATTGGTTTTTTTGATTTCTTTGTTTTTTACACAAAATTTATTTGCTATTAAATCAAACATTTTGAAAAAACTTACTAAATCAATAATACATAAAGAAGCATATATCAATTTTTACTTTGATGGTTCGTTTCATAATGGGCATTTGATTTTAAGACGAGTTTCTTTGACTAAAGAACAAGTGTTAAATAATCCTTACAAACATGGTATCTTACAATTTGATCAATATAAGGATATCCTGATAAATTTAGAAAATGTGTCTTTAGAAGAGATGGATCAAGGTCAAATAAGGGGTGGAGATTTTTTCGTGTTGTATTTCAAAGAGCCAAAATATAGTGAAGTGTTGTATATATTTGAAATTGCAGAGTCTGGCATAGAAATAAATGGGATAAGATATAAATTCAATAAGAAAGTTATGGATATAATTTGGCAGATGTTTCCAGAAATTTATAAAGAGCAGCATATCATTAGAGATACACATAAGAATTTCTATAACAAAAAATTATTTTAAAAATGAAGAACTGTAAAATATGTATAACAATGAAAAAAGTATTAACAATAAATCCAAGCAGAACTATTAGTGCAAATAGCGCAAATAGGTTTTAATGCTATTATGCCATCTCATCTTAAAGCAATCAAAACACAAAGTTTTAGATTCAATTATGATATTAAATCCAATTCTGTTAGAATGGAATACTCGTATGATACTTTCTGCATAAAATACAATGGTTGGAATAGTTCAATCTATCCAAATACAATTGCGTCAGTATCTATACCTTGGCATGGCGAAGAATTAAATAAAGAATATGAGATGATTATATATGCGGCTTTTGAAGATAAAAATATAAACTGAGAAAATGCAGAATTTGTTTTTGCAAAGGAAATGCGGCAACTCTGAAAAACTAAATAGTGAAAATAGATAAGATAAGCGTAAAATTCTTAAAAACTTGAGGAAACATTTATAAATAGAGTTTATGGAAAATAATTTAAAGATAAGAATATTAATGCGATAATTTTTCAAAATCAATAAGTATCAACTAAAAAGAATTTCAGTTGTAGTGGATAATCAAACAGGAGAAGTTTTACAGGAAGCGAGGATTTCTTAAATTCATTTTTTCTAGTACTATTATAATTTAGAGGACTAAAAGCGAGGTAGCCGTCTCCCTACAATTGAGAATACTATATGTAAATGTCAAAGGCTGAACATTAAAGATAATTTAAGAATATAAATTAAGAGATAAACTAAACGCAATATTTTTGACTTCAACAGCGACAAATAAAACATTGATATTAAAAATGTAAAATAGGATGAAACATTAAAAAATCAAGTCTGTTAAAGTAAGTAAGGATAATGGCTAAATTTATATCCATAAAAGGATAAATAAAGGAGGAGGATAGTATGATGAATACAGTTTGTTGGGGAATGTTTGGTTGCGGAGATGTTACGGAAAAAAAGAGCGCGCCGGGTCTTTATAAGTCGCAAAATTCAAAATTAAAAAGCGTTTATAGCCGCAGTTATGATAAGGCGGTCGATTATGCCAAGAGACACAATATAGAAAAAGTTTGCCGTTCAATAGAAGAAATTTTGTCAGACAAAGAAATCACCGCAGTTTATATAGCCACCCCTCCCAAAAATCATAGAGATTATGCCGTCGCCGTTCTTAAAGCGGGAAAAATTCCATACATAGAAAAACCTTTGGCTTTAAATGAGCAAGAATGTTTAGAGATTGCCGAAGCCTCAAAAAAATACAATTTGCCGGCTTATGCCGCATATTACCGCAGAGGGCTTGAAAAATATATTTACATAAAAAGTTTGATAGACGGCGGCGATTTGGGTAAAATCCGTTTTATGAAAATCACTCAAATGATGAAACCCGAAGCCGTTGACCTTGACAGAGCAAATCTTCCTTGGAGATTAAAGATGAAAGAAGCAAACGGCGGCAAGTTTGCAGATATGGCGACTCATGTTTTGGATTTAGCCCAATACTTTCTAGGAGATTTTGTTTCGGCAAAAGGCGAAGCCGCAAATTTCGGCGGTCTCTACGATGTGGAAGACACAGTCAGCGCAACTTTCAAAACTACAAGCGGAGCATTAGTCAGCGGCAGTTGGTGTTATGTCGCAGACCACGACAAAGAAGAAATAGAAATAATCGGCTCCAAAGGCAGAATAATAACGCCGGGATTAGACTTCTCCGATGTGAAAGTCGTCAAAGATAATAAAGAAGAAATAAAAGAATTCAAATTGCCCGAACACGCCGCAATGCCCTATGAGCAGATGATAATAAATGAAATACTCGGCAAAGAAAAATCCCCCGCCGACTTCGCAAGCGCAATAAACAATATCAGAGCCATAGATGCAATTTTAAAAGATTACAGAAAATCTGTCGCTACAACCAAACCCTAAAAGGTTTTAATGCAGTTAATAACCCCGGGACTGCTTCAGATTGTCTCTTTTCCTTTTTTCCCCTCCCGCTTTCGCGTTCCTCGCTTGTCGTTGTGCGGCGCTCTCTTCCCTTCAATTGTCTCTTTTCCTCTCATCCCCTCTCCTACGGGAGAGGGATTTTGAGCGAAGAGAAAATAGGGCGAGGGACGCAAAGCGGGAGAGGATATAGGAGAAAAGAAGGCAAGGGATGCAAAGAGCGCGCGGGGACAAAAGGAGACACAATGAAAACAAATGAATTTGTAGAAAATGCAAAACTTGTTTTTGAGAATACGGCTCAAGGCGTAAACAGAAAAGTTTTGGCTTATTGCGATAATTTGATGTGCGTAGAAAATCATTTAGAAAAAGGCGGACAAGCGCCTTTACACAGCCATCCGCATACTCAAATCACTTATGTTGTTGAAGGCGTGTTTGAATTTACAGTCGGCGACCGCAAATACACCATAAGAAAAGGCGACACTCTTTTAAAACAAGACGGCGTCAAACACGGCTGCGTCTGTCTTGAAAAAGGGATTTTACTTGATATCTTCACCCCAATGAGAGAGGACTTCATAAAGAAATAAGACATTTTGTCATCGCCGCCGATACAATGTCGTTGTTGATGCAATATCGTCATTGCCGACGCAGCGTTGTTAATTGCCGCAACTAAACCACGAAAGGATTTAATGCCGCTAATAACCCCGTATGCCGCAGGCAATGCGGGAAACTTAAAAAAGGAGTTCGTAAAATGGAACAAAACATTTCTAAGTTTAGCCGAGTGTCTCAAATTATTCATGATTACAATTTTGACAAGTCAAAACTTATTCCCATTTTGCAGGCTGTTCAAAATGAGTATAAGTATCTGCCCGAAGAAGTTTTGGTTTTTGTCGCATCCGCCCTCAATATCTCTACGGCGCGCGTCTATGGAGTGGCGACATTTTTCGCTTATTTCGCGCTTGAGCCTAAAGGCAAGCATATTATAAAAGTATGCGACGGCACGGCTTGCCATGTAAAAAGGTCTGAGGAAATTATCAATAGCGTCAGAAGCAAATTACAATTAAAAGACAATGAAAAAAATTCCAAAGATATGTTGTTTGCTCTTGAAACCGTGTCTTGTTTGGGCGCTTGCGGTTTGGCTCCTGTTCTTGTTGTTGACGAAAAAGTTTATAGCCAAACTACTACTGATACCGTTTTGCAAATCATAGACGATATAAGAGAACAAGAAATTAAAGAACAATCTATTGCGGAGGGGAAATAAAATGAGCAATCTTGAAACCATAGGCAAATCTTATAAAGCGTCTCTTGAAAAAATCACAAAAAGAATTATAGTTTGCGCAGGCACAGGCTGCGCGGCAAACGGCTCTTTACAAGTTTATGACGCTTTGCTTAAAGAATCTAAAAATTTGAAAATTGCCGTTGTAATCTCTCTTGAAAAAGAAAACAAAGGCGTATTTTTATCCAAAAGCGCTTGTCAAGGATTATGTCAAAGAGGTCCGCGCGTCATCATTTCTCCCGACGGAATTCTCTATACAAAAGTTAAACCCGAAGACGCCAAAGAGATTTTGGAAAGGAGCGTTTTAAAAAATGAAGTCATAGAAAGACTCTGTTATAATGATTACGGCAAACGGTATAAAGGTCTTGCTGAAATCCCCTTCTTTAATAAACAATGCAGAATAGTGACAAAACAATGCGGTTTTATTGACCCTGAAAATATAGACGAATATATAGCCGAAGGCGGATATAAAGCCGCCGAGAAAGTCTGCAAAACTATGGACGCAAAACAAGTTTGCGATTTAATTACCGAATCTAATTTGAGAGGCAAGGGCGGCGGCGGTTTTCCCGCAGGCAGAAAGTGGGAAGCGGCAAGAATACAAAAAGAGCCGAAAAAATATGTTATATGTAACGGCGATGAGGGAGACCCGGGCGCTTTTATGGACAGAAGCGTTATGGAAGGCAATCCCCACAGCGTGATAGAAGGTATGATTATAGCCTCAAAAGGCGTGGGCGCCGATGAAGGTTTTGTATATGTGAGAACGGAATATGCTTTTGCCGTGGAGAGAATGAAAAAAGCCGTCAAGGATGCGCAGGCAAGAGGGATTTTGGGCAAAAACATTTTTGACAGCGGACATAATTTTACTTTGCATGTTATGGAAGGCGCCGGCGCTTTTGTCTGCGGAGAGGCTACCGCTATGATAGCGTCTATTGAGGGAAAAAGAGGTATGCCAAAACCCAAACCGCCCCGCGTATCGGAGTCGGGCTTATGGGGCAAACCTACAGTCTTAAACAATGTTGAAACTTTTGCGTCCGCTCCTTACATAATAAATGAAGGCGTGGAAGCATTTAAGAAAATCGGTCCCGCAAATTCGCCCGGAACAAAAACTTTTGCTTTAACGGGTTATGTTAAAAATTCAGGTCTTATAGAAGTTCCTTTTGGCGCGACTCTGCGCCACATTATTTTTGATATAGCGGGCGGCGTGGTCAATTCCAAAGGAGAAGTTGAAGACGGCGCTTTTAAGGCTGTGCAGATTGGAGGACCTTCGGGAGGTTGTTTGACTGCCGAACATCTTGATTTGCCTATAGATTTTGATTCAATTAAAAAAATAGACGCTATGGTCGGCTCCGGCGGGCTTGTCGTTATGAATCAAAGTAATTGTATGGTGAATGCCGCAAAGTTCTTTATGCAATTTACTCAAAACGAATCTTGCGGGAAATGCGTTTTGTGCCGCGAAGGAACAAAACAAATGCTTTTAATGCTTGAAGATATTACGGCGGGCAGAGCGACTTCCGAAACTCTTGAACTTTTAGAGCAACTTGCTAAAGTCGTCAAGAAAGGCTCTCTTTGCGGTTTAGGACAAGCCGCGCCAAATCCCGTTTTATCAACGCTGAAATATTTTAAAAATGAATATGAAGCGCATGTAAAAGAAAAGAGATGTCCCGCCGGCGAATGCAAAGAACTTTCCAACTATTATATTACAGACAAATGCAGAGGCTGCACTCTCTGCTCTTTAAAATGTCCCGCAAAAGCCATCAGCGGCGAACAGAGAAAAAAGCATATCATAGATCAAAACAGATGTTTAAAGTGCGGAGTATGTATTACAGTATGCAAATTTCAAGCAATAGAAAGGAAATAGAAAGCGAGATATGAGAAAATGCCGTAATCAATTGCCGCAACTAAACGCTGAAAATATTTAATGTCGTTAATAACCCCGTATTGCCTCAGATTGTCCCTTTTCCTCTTTTCCCATACGGGCGAGGGACTTTGAAAGGCGCAGCCTTGAAAAGAGAACGAGGGACGCAAAAGCGCGCGGGAACACAACAACAAGGAGACAAAAATGGAAAAATTTTTGACAATCAACAATAGGAAAATTGCTTTTACTGATGAGAAAAACATTTTAGAAGTAATAAGAAAAGCCAATATAGAATTGTTGACTTTTTGTTATCACTCGGAATTATCCGCTTATGGAGCATGCAGACTGTGTATGGTAGAAATCGCGGGTAAGGGAATAAGTCCCGCCTGCTCCACTCAGCCGCGCGAGGGTATGGTTATAAAAACCAACAATGAAGAAGTAAGAGAGATGAGAAAAATTATAATTGAATTGTTGTTAGCAAATCACGATCGCGAATGCACAATGTGCAGAAAGAGCGGCTCATGCCAACTTCAATCCATAGCCAGAAAGTTAGGCATAAACTATGTAAGGTATAAAAATACGAGAAAAGATAGACCCAAAGATATGTCGACTTATTCTTTGGTAAGGGATCCCGACAAATGCGTTCTCTGCGGCGATTGTGTGAGATTTTGCGAAGAAATACAAAGCGTGGGAGCGATTGATTTTTCAAACAGAGGTTCAAACACAGTGGTATGTCCGAGCTTCGGCAAAGATTTAATTGATTCTGACTGCATATATTGCGGACAATGCGTTAGAGTTTGCCCGACGGGGGCTTTGACTGTTAAATCTGAAGTCAGCGATGTTTGGAAAGCGCTGAGCAATCCAAAAAAGAAAGTTGTTGCGGCAATTGCTCCGGCAGTACGCGCTTCCATAGGCGAGGCTTTTGGTTTGTCGGGCGAAAACGGCACAGAGGCGGCGGGCAGAATTGTAAGCGCTTTGCGCTCTATGGGTTTTAGTAAAGTTTTTGATATTTCTTTTACCGCCGATATGACCATAGTAGAAGAGGCTACGGAATTTGTAGGGCGGCTTAGCAAAGGAGAAAATCTTCCTCTATTTACTTCTTGTTGTCCAGCGTGGGTAAAATTTGCAGAGCAATATTATCCCGATGTCTTAAATAATATCTCCACAACTCGTTCCCCTCAAGGAATTTTCGGCTCTATCGCAAAGATGACGCTGCCGAAAACATTAAATGTTTCAAAAGAAGATTTGGTAGTCGTCTCAATTATGCCTTGCACGGCAAAAAAGTTTGAGGCGAGAAGACCCGAACTTTCAAAAGACGGCATACAAGATGTTGATTTTGTTATCAGTACGCAAGAACTTATAAGAATGATAGAAGAATCAGGCTTGCATTTTAGCGAGATAGAACCTTCCGCTTTTGATATGCCGCTTGGCTTTAAGACTGGCGGAGGCGTGATTTTTGGAAATTCCGGCGGCGTGACAGAGGCGGTTTTAAGATATGCCGCAACGACAAATTCAAGCGGGCTTGAAGAGACCGAAGAATTTAATTTTGTCCGCGGCGAAGACGGCATAAGAGAAGCGTCTGTGAGAATCGGCGAAAAGGATTTGCATATAGCGGTAGTTCACGGTTTAAGAAATGCAAGAAAAGTTCTGCGCGGCATAAAAGAGGGCAAGAAAACCTATGATTTTATAGAAGTTATGGCATGCCCGGGCGGTTGTATAGGCGGCGCGGGACAGCCTGTGTATAACGATATGGAGACAAGAAGAACAAGAACAAAAGTTCTCTATGAAAACGATAAGACCCTTGAACTTCACAAACCGCAAGACAATCCCTATGTCCAAAAAATCTATGACGAATACTTAGAAAAGCCCGGCAGCCATTTATGCCATGAATTGATTCATTCCGAGCATACAAGCAAAAAGAGAATAAAAGAAGGCGCTTTTAGTATTTATAAGCCTACGGGTAAAGAAAAAATCAAAGTAGATGTATGTTTTGGGCGCAATTGTATGCAAAGAGGCGCGCAAGCCTTATTAGACCAAATCCTTGCTTGGACGCAAATTCAAAAATTTAAAAACGATGTCGGCATTGACGCATCCTTTTGTTTTGAGAAATGCGCAAAAGGACCTTTTGTAAAAGTCAATGGAAAAACAATAGAAAAAGCCGATATAGATTCAGTAGAAAAAGCCATAATATCTGCGGCAAAATAAAGGAAATCCAAAAATTCAAAAATAAAAATGCTTGCGGACATAGCAATTCAATGTTCGCAAGCGTTTTGTTTGAATGCCGATTATAATGGAATTTGCCATTTTGCGAAGCGTGAGTCTATTCATTGCGCGTTTTATAGCGTTGTCATTGCGGTTTTTGGTTTTGCGCATTGGTTATCATTGTATGTAACGGCAAGCCGCATAGATATCTAATGAAACAAAAAAGATGATATAGAAAAGAGAAAAGGCGGCAAAAAATATGAAAATTATCAAAATAAAAGCAATTAAAATTTTAATCTGTTTTGTTTTTGTTTTTATTTTTTTGTTTGAGACAAATACGGATGTTTTTTCCGTGTCTGTGTCCGTTAGCAGTTTTGACGGATTGCGGCATTATATCGAGCAGTCCGGGTATGATATACAAATTGATAATAATCTCGAGGCTGCTTACGGCATTGCGCATAATATGCCAAGCGATGGAACTATTACCGGCAACTCGGGAAATGATTTTTGGACTATAAAAGGACATGAATATTATTTTGATGTCGGCGGCGGTAAAACAGTCTCTTTTTACGGCAATCTTATATTGAACGATTTTAGGAGAAATAGCAGTTCAGGTTCTTTATACGGCGGCGTATTTGATATCGACGGTATTGTCAATTTTTCTTATTCAAATATTGATATTATAGGAAACGGCGTTTGGTGTTATAGTTATGGCGCTTATGGCGGAGTTGCTTATATTTCTGCAAGCGGAGCGTTGAACATTGATAATTCAAATATATATATTGACGGGAATACTGTTTGGAATGGCTCCGGCGGCGCAATCAGTCTTTATGGTAGTTTTAGAGTCAATAATTCCACTATAATTTTTAAATCAAATCTTATGGATAGCATATATAGCGGAGGCGCAGGTTTCGGAGGCGGGGCGCTTTATTCATTGGGAACCGCTGATTTTTTAAATTCTTTCGTAGAATTTATTTCAAATTCAGCGCAATCGGGCGGCGCTATTTATGCTCATAACGGCTCTAACACAAATATAGACGGTTCAACTGTTAATTTCATAGCAAATTCGGCAAGCAATGGTTCGGCAATTTATGCTTACGCTGCTTCTAATTTTAATATTAGAAATTCAAGCGTAAATTTCATGAAAAATTCAGCGCAACACTACGGCGCCGGTATTGCTTCACCGGGAAGGACTAATATCATAATCAGCGGCTCTAATATAAATTTCATATTAAATTCATCCGTATATGGAGCGGGCATTTGCGGTTACGGCGATCCATATCGTCCAAGCGCGGCTAATTCAGGAATCTGCCTTGATATTAGCGCTTCAACAGCCGCGTTTATTTCAAATTCAGCGCAAGATAAAGGCGGAGGAATTTATGCCGGCGGGTCAAGCGATATTGATTTCACAAGCGCGACAATATCTTTTGAACGAAATAGTTCGGGTTTTAGCGGAGGGGCTATTTTTGTTCGTATGGACGATAATATAGACTTTAACAATTCCAAAGTATCGTTTATAAAAAACTTTTCCAGAGTCGTCGGAGCGGCTATTGATATTGGAGGATATGACGGCGCTAATCCAACTCCGGGACATTTTACTTTTACAAACTCAAAAGTTGATTTTATATTAAATTCTTCTCAAGAATCTGATACTGACGACGGTAAAAATTTTTATAGCGGCGGCGGGGCTATTCGAAATGATTTTGATTCTCATATAAATTTTATCAATTCAACCGTCAATTTCACTTCCAATTCCGTTCTCAAACAAGGCTCCGGCGGCGCTATACATACTAGAGACAAATCTTCTCTCAATACAACTTCCAGCATAGTTTTATTTAGATACAATTCCTCGCCGGAAAACGGCGGCGCTGTATATTTTGACGACGCAGGCGCTTCTACTATAAGCGGGCATTTTATCAATAACAGAGCGGGCATAAACGGCGGCGCTATATATGCAAAGGGAGGAAGTTCAAACAGCGTTTCCGATATAACCGTATCGGCAGATATAATAGATACTGTATTTGAAAACAATAAATCGGCGCGCGGGCAGGATATTTTTCTTGGCGGCAATGTCAATTTGTTTTTCTACGCTTCAAGCGGTAATGCGATTCTTGTCAAAGGCGGAATTGACAGCGTTGCTAATAGCAATATTATAAAAATAGGGGCGGGCTATGCTCGGGTCAAAGGTCAATTTGATATAAGCGGCAAAGTTACAGCGGACGGCGGCAAACTTATTATAAATGTTAAAAATTCCAATATCGGCTCTCTTTTGATAAATGATGACGGCGAGTTTTCTATAATCAATGAGAATACCGTTTCCGATAGACAGACAACAGTTAATATAAACGGCGGCGCGCATCTCAAAGGCAAGTATTCATTAGATATAAATTTCAGACATAATACTTTGAGCGACTATATATATTCTATCGGAGCAATAACAGTCTCATCTCAAAATTCAAAAGTCAGCGCTCAACTTTGGGGAGCAGAATTAAAATATCAATATTTACTTCAAAGGAACGGCATTATGATAGCCAAATCGGAAACAGGCGTGTCAGGCAAATTCGGCGGATTAGAAATTTCTACCGCTATACCCACAGACTTAACCGTCAGTTATGACAATGGACGGGTTTTTATCAATGGAGTCAACTCTCCAATATCTACCGAATTGATTATCAATTATAAAGATACAGAAATATGGATTGAGCCTACAGAAATGATAAATTTTAACGATATAGCCTTCACTCACAATCAAAAAGAACTTGCATTGTTTCTCAATAGCGATGCGGTTTGGGACGGCAAAATGGCTCCTTTGGCGGACAAAATAGGAAATATCGCCATTGCCCATAAATTTGATGAAGTTTTAAAAATCTTTGACCAAATGCACGGAGAATTTTATCCAAATGTGATAAGAACGGCGGCTATAAGCGTAGATGCGGACGGTATTTTTGCAAGAATGAAGCCCCAAAGCGCGCAAGACGATACAGGAAATTTATGGAGCGAATTATATGTTTCGGGCGGACAATACGGCGCTTATAATAATTTGAACGGAGATTTCAAACATTATTTATTGGGAGCAAAATTCGGGAAAAATTTATATGCGGATGAAAGTGATTTTTGGGGAATATACGCCCGCTTCGCTAAGAGTCGGCATGAACAAGGCGCGGACAATGCCGACGCGGCAGATATTGAATTTGGAGCGTATAAAGCGATTTTTTCCGAGTCCAAACTTGAACATAAATTTAATGCCGATATAGGCGTTCAATTTTATGAAGTTAAAAGAAATATAAAAATTGGAAATGAAACATTTGCCCCTCAATCTTCTTTTAATACTTATAGTTTAAAATTTAATTATGAAAGCGCATATAATAATTTTCAATCCAAAATAGGCGGCATAAAACCTTTTGCAGGCGCGAGAGGCGCATTAATTATAAATCCAGAAATAAATGAGAGAAACGGCAATGGAACGGAATTGAAAATCGCATTTGACGACTATATTAGGCTTGATATTTTATTGGGTTTGCAGTGGGATATTGATATAGACGATTGGAGTTATTATGCTAAAGTTTTTATTCCCGTATCTGTCGCAGGCTCGAGACCAAAATACAAAATCAATTTTCAAGATTCTCCTAAAGCGCAAGATATGAGTATATGGGCTGCGCCTGAGGGACTATTGGGAATTGGAATATCGGCGGGGACGCAGTATAATCTCAACGATGATTTAAACGCTTACTTTAATTTGAGCGCAGATATTGACGACAATCATTTTGGATATTATGCGGGCATAGGCATTATAATGAAATTCGGACGCAAAATAATTGAGGAAAAAGCCGCCGAGACGCCTGAAATAGAAGACGCCCAAAAAAGAAGAAAGAACGCCTTGCAATCATATAAGATGAGCGCGGCGTTGTTTAGAGCGGATTCCGCAGTATTATCTAATGCGGCAAAAAGCAATATCAAAAAAATTGTAGAACAAATTAAAAAGATAAAATTTAAGATGATAACAATAGAAGGTCATACGGACTCAAAAGGCGGTGATGATTATAATATAGTTTTGTCAAGAAATAGGGCTAAAGCCGTTTATGACGAATTTATTAAAAACGGCATTTCTCAAAGAAATTTAGCCTATATAGGTTTCGGCGAAAAACTTCCCGCCAAAAGCAACAAAACCGCCGCCGGCAGACAAGCCAACAGACGAGTAGAGATTTTTGTGGAGTAATATTGCCATTGCAGTTTTTGGATTTACGGGCTCAATAGTTTGCAGACTTGACTTGCGCAGATTATAACGGCGCGCGGATTATGCGATTTTAGCGCAAACGACAAATAATAAGGAGAGTATCTTGAACAGAAATTTAAAACTTGGGTTTTTATGCGGAGTCGGGGCTTATTTTATTTGGGGGCTTTTTCCTCTCTATTGGAAACAAATGACTCATATATCGTCCCTTGATATTTTGGCTAATCGTTTTATTTGGTCGGCGGTTTTTTCTCTATTCTTAATTCTTGTTTCTAGAAACTTAAAATCATTTTGCGCGGATTTAAAATTCATTTTTTCAAATAGGAAACGCGCTATAATGGAAATTGCCGCGGCTGTCACTGTGACTTTTAATTGGGGGGTTTTTATCTATGCTGTAAATTCTGGTCAAATTTTAGCGTCAAGTTTGGGATATTATATAAACCCTTTGGTGAGCGTCCTTTTTGGCATGCTCTTTTTAAAAGAAATACTCACAAAACGGCAAGGCATAGCCGTTTTTTTTGCTTTTCTTGGAACGGCGATTATGGTATGGCAATTTAGACAATTTCCTTGGATTGCCATAGTTTTAGCTGTGAGTTTTGCTATTTATGGTTTAATCAAAAAGCAATTGCCTATATCTTCTCTATCTAGTATAGCCGTAGAAAGTTCTTTAATCTCGCCGATAGCCATAGGCTATGAATATTATTCAAGTTTACAAGGCGGAGTTTATCACAATATCGGCATAATAGATTTATCTTGGTTAATAGGCGCCGGCATAGTCACAGCCATTCCTTTAATTCTTTTTACCTCTGCGGCAAAAAAACTTCCGCTAAAAACTATGGGTTTTCTACAATATATTTGTCCAACGCTATCAATGTTGATAGGGATTTTTATATATAGAGAAAGTTTTACCATAAGCCACTTAGCCGCCTTTGGCAGCATTTGGCTGGGCATAATAATTTTTTCAATCCCGCATAAAACGGCAAAAATTAAAAATACAAAAACCTTGTAGGGGCGGGATTGAAACCCGCCTGTCCGAGCGGCTGACAAAAAAATAAACGGTAAACGGCAAAGCGTAAACCTTAATAAAGGCAAAATCATGAATATCTTGGTTAAACGACCGATTATTACTATTTTTATTTTTTACGCTTCATTCTTAATCGTTTTAAATTGCCTCAATTTTTTCTCTCCACAAAGGCTCAGCCTCTTTTTTCATTTTGCCAAATACAATAAACCCGTCTCCATTGAAGGAAAAGTAATCTCCGATATAGAAATAGTCAATAATAATAAAAGATTTATCTTAAAAGCCTCTCAAATCAACGGGCTTAAAGTAAATGAAAAAACACTCGTATTAGCGCAAAAAGGATACGACATATCTTATGGCGACGAAATCGCCCTTGTCGGGTATGTCAATTTGCCCAATGCCGCGCCGTTTCCTTTGCTTTTTGATTATCAAAAATATCTGTCAAGAGAAAATATCTATACGATTTTTAGAGCAGACTCATTTGAATTTATAAAATCCTCTCCAAACGCAATAATGAAAGCCGCCTTATTTATCCGCAATGACATAGTCAAAACAATAGACCAATATTTTAATTCTATCTACGGCGCGATTTTAAAACCTTTAATTATCGGCGATAAATCCAGCATACAAAAAGAAATAAGAGAAGCCTTTGTTGACGCCGGTCTTATGCACATCTTGGTTGTGAGCGGTTTAAATGTGGGTTTTGTAGGCGGATTATTTTTAATAATTTTTAAAGCGCTGGGATTTCCTTTAAGAAAAGTTTTTCTTTTAACTATACCGATGATATTTTTGTATGTTTTAATCACAGGCGCAAATCCGCCCGTATTGCGCGCTGGAATTATGTTTTCAGCGGTTTTGCTATCTTTGACTTTAGACAGAGAACCGCTCATCTATAATTCTTTGGCTTTGTCCGCTCTGCTGATTTTAATTTTTAGTCCGCAGCAGATTTTTACCGCTTCATTTCAAATGTCATATCTTGCCACTATCGGCATAATTTACTTTTATCCCAAAATTAGCGGATTGTTTAAAAATATCAAAAAACCATATATAAAAGCGCCGCTTTCAGTTTTTTGCGTCACAGCCGGCGCTCAAATTTTTATGTATCCCATATCCGCATATTATTTCGGAAAAGTTTCAGCGATATCGCTTTTGTCTAATATGCTTGTGGTTCCTTTGATAGGAATTATCACAACTTTGGGTTTTGTGTTTTATTTCGCCTCTTTTATTTCTTCGTTTTTAGCAATGCTCTTATCTTATTGCTTATCATTGATGCTTGCCGTCATTTTGTTTTTGGTTAATTTTCTCGGGACTATGTATTATGCCTCAATCGCCATAGCCAAGCCGCGCCTATGGCAATTATTTCTATTTTTCTTTTTTGTTTTTGCAATAACGGGCTTAAAAGGTAAAAAGAGATGGATTATTTCCGCTTTGATTTTGATTATAGGCATATCGTATTATTTCATAACAAAAATTATTGACAACCGCCAAACAAACAAAACGCTTTATGAAAACCGCAATATGACTATCCTACATGAAAAAACGAATGGCAAAAACTCTTTTATAATCGCGCAAAAACAAGGCGGATATTATGACAAATACTATATCTACAATTTTAAACAATATCTATCCTACGCAGGACTAAAAAACTCAAGAATAGCCGCCGCAGACATCAAAGATGAAAAGCAATTCCAAGAAGACTTCAAAGATTATAGTGTAAAATAATAACAATCAACATGTTGCATAATCTGCGCGCCGTCATTGCGGGCTTAACCCGCAATATCAGCCTTTGTTTTTTGTCGTCATTCTCAACCGTCTCTCCAACTCCGTTATTACCGAGCATCTCCCCAACTCCGTCATTGCCGAGCGTCTCCTCAACTTCGTTATTGCCGAATGTCTCCCCAACTCCGTCATTCCCGAATGTTTCTGTCGGGAATCCATTTTTCAATAAAATTAAAGACAACAAAACCCTAATAATCTCTTTTTACGATAAGTCTTTCGTCGTATTTTATAAAAAACGGCTTTCTCGCAAGTTTCAGAAACGCAAGTAATGCAAAATGACAAGACTAACGCTGTTGCTATTGCCGTTGTCTTTGTCGTTTTGCGCAACTTGCGTGGTCGCTGCCCTTATCGTTGTTTAAGGAAGGGGCGCTTATATCTCGCGCCCGCCGCCAGACATGCGCTCTTTATTCATCGCGCGGTTTCTGCAACTTGTCAGAAGCAGTTGTTGTTAAAATATGCGCGTTGACAAGAAAATTATAAATTCATACATTTCGCTCGAAGCACAAACAAACATGGTTCAACGCCTGATAAAAATATAAATGGAGTTAACAAATGAACTCATTTTATGATTATCCAAGAGTGCAAATGCCAATAATAAAATTTAATGAAACGCCGATAGATGTCTTGTCTATTGGCGTTTTTTATTTGTAGCAAACCATAAATCTTATCTCATATTATTTGGAGAATAGAATGAAAAGAAATGTTTTATATGTAATTTTTATTTTTTTGCTTTTTGCAATTGCTTCTTGTTCAACAACTTGTGAAGATGATACCCCTTTTGATGCGAAATGGCGAATGGTATCACATTCCTTGAGCGGTGGAGGACATTTTGAGGTAGGTAAAATTTGGTATATATCTATGGACGAATACATTAATGGTTCTCGTAAGAGGGCTGTAAGTAAAAGTGAGATTACAGACTATAGTGTCTTTCCTGACGGTATTATAGTAGTTAGTTGGGCTGGAGATTCCCTAAAATTCGAAACGGTTACTACCGGGACAGTGATAGTGACTATGGTCTATAGGGATGGACTTGATACTGTTAGTACTTGGATAGTAGTTGAATAAACTCTTGTATAAGATTCTGAAAATCAAAAAAT
>JAITTG010000032.1 GCA_031287095.1 Candidatus Parendomicrobium reticulitermitis
GTAAAGTATTAACTAATTTATATAGTTTTTCTCTTTTGAGCGCATTATCTTGAATTTCAGCCTCTTGCTTACCGCCGTCTGCTTGCTCTATGCAAACGAAATATTTGAAAAAATTTTCCCTTGTTTGCGGACCTGCCGTTTCACAAAGCAACTCAACAGATTGTAAAGCATCTACTAAATCTTTCTTACCATATTTCAATTTATCTTTTATTAAATTTTCAATGTCTTTCTTGTCATAGTTTTCAAAAGCGCCCGCTGTATAATCTCCAATGGCATTTGTCATCGCATTAAATAAATCTTGATAATCAACTATATAACCAAAATCCTTTTGCTCGCAATCAAGACGATTTACCCGACATATAGCCTGAAAAAGACCGTGATCTTGCATTTTCTTGTCAATATATAAATACGAAGCGCTTGGAGCGTCAAAACCCGTAAGCAATTTATCCACTACTATCAAAAGCCTCATATCGGCGGGGCGGTTTATAAATTCTTCTTTTGCCCAATCTTCAAATTGTTTTTGCGTTTTAGCGCCCATCATTTCTCTTGCAATATTATATTTTTGTTTTTCTTCCGTTTCTCCCGACCCTGTGGTTTCATCTTTAATATAGTTTATATCGGCATCATAACTTGTCACAGCGGCGCAATGTCCTTTTAACTCGGTATCTTGAAAAAATTTCCAATATCTTAAAGCCTGATAAATGCCGTCGGCTACCAACATAGCGTTGCCGTATTTGCCTGATAAAACCGGCTTCAAATCCATATCTTGACAAATGTCGGCGGCTATCCTCTGCATTCTATCTTTACTGCTAAATAATTTTTCCATTACAGCCCAACGCTTTTTAAGTTCATTTTTTGCGATATTAGAAAGTCCTTGCGTTTTTCCTTCAAACCATTCGTCAATTTTCTCTTTGCTGCCGAGAAATTGCGGCGCTTCGCGCGCCTCATAGCGCAAATCAAGAATGACTTTATCGGCAACCGCTTCGTCAAATTTATAAGAATGGATAATAGAACCGAAAATTTCAACGGATAATTTCTTGTCTTTTTTTAACAAAGGCGTTCCTGTAAAACCAATCATCATTATTTTCTTGCCTAAAACTTCCGTCATTGCGCTATGAAGTTTACCGCTTTGCGTGCGGTGGCATTCGTCTATAAAAACAAAAATACAGCCTTTTGCTTTAAACCCATCCGGCAATTTCTTTTTTACTTCATCTAAATATTCTTCTAATGATTTTTCCGCTTTTCTTGCGCCGACTTTTATACCGCCGTTATCGTCTTTAGCGCCGAATTTATGAATAAGCGCGCAAATCAAGCGCGGATTTGCTTTATCAAGCATTTTTATTAAATTTTCGCCTGAAACCGCTCTTTGCGGTTTTTCTTGAACATTTTTAAAAGCGCTTTCTATTTGTTTGTCCAATTCGTCGCGGTCGGTTATAACTAATATACGGGCGTCTGCAATATTTTCAAATATCCAATTGGCAAGCCATACCATAACAAGGCTTTTGCCTGTTCCCTGCGAATGCCAAATTATTCCGCTTTCTTTCTTTTTGATGCGGAGTTGAGCCGCTTTTAATGCAAAGTATTGATGCGGTCTTGCCGCTTTTTTTATTCCGCCATCAAAAACAATACAATCGTAAATAAATTCTAATAATCTATTTTTATCAAACATTTGCAAAACGCTTCTATCTAATTCATTTGATATATTGGGATTTATCTCCTTCCAGCGGGTCCAAAATTTTTCAGGAGTTTTAATTACGCCGTAATATAAGCCTTCGCTGTCATTGCCTGCAAAAAGCAATTGAATAGTTGTGAAAAAGTGCGGTATAAACTGCGGTTCTTGATTATCTAAATTTTGACGAATACCCTGATGGACTGACACTGTGCTTCTTTTAAGTTCTATCACAGCCAAAGCAATACCGTTGACATAAATCACTAAATCAGGACGCTTATCATTTGCGCCTTTAACGCTTACTTCTTGAGCGATAGAAAAATTATTTGCAATTGGATTTTTCCAATCTATCAAAAAAACTTTACTCTTATTTTTAGAAATATCTTTATCTACGGTTACGCCGTATCGCAATTTTTCATAGACTTCTTCATTTGCCGCCATTATCCCGGCATTCAAATTCAAAGCGGCGTTTCTAAATTTATTTATAGCATTATTGATTTGAAATGAGGAATATTTTTGGAGTTTAACAAGATATTGCCGCAAAATCTTCTCTTCTATATTGCTATTATCTTGTCTATCTTCCCAATTACCGATATAGTTATAGCCTAACTTATCTATAAAAAGTTTGAGCAAACGCTCTTGAGTTCTAATTTCTTTTGCGCCGATTTCTGTTTTCATGATTTATTTTGAAACCGCCTCTATGCCGCCAATCTTGTTTTGCCTGTCAATAATTGCGTCATCATGCCCGCCTTGATTTGCTTATATTTCTCTCTCTGCTTTTGCAATACCAATATTTCTGTATCCATATCTGATAATACTTGAGCTATCGCCGTTTGCTCCGCTTTGTTTTCTGGATAAGCAATCATATATTTGACAATTTGAGGAACTGTTAATTGCGGGACGCCTGTGCTTTCATTTATAAAATTTATACAAGAAAAAGCATAACTCATGAACTTGGCATCTATACCCTCTTTTGGGATAGCGGCAATCAATCTAACAATAGGAGTAAAATGCTTTTCTCTATAAAATGTTTTTCCAACTTCGCCTCTTCCTGTAATAGTTATCGCTTCTTGTCCTATGGTATATTTTGAACTATATCCATAAATTCCTTGATTTGTTAGAGCATTGGCATAAATAGGATACGAAAAATCTGCGGTTTGAACATCAGAAAATGCTTTTTTATCAACATCCCCGCCTGCCGAAAACTCAAATAAATCTCCTATATTCTTTACTATCCAGTCTTCAGGAATAATCCCAACATCGGTTAATAGATATCTATGTCTTGTCTTGTCTTGTCTTGTCTTGTCTTGTCTTGTCTTGTCTTGTCTTGTCTTGTCTTGTCTTGTCTTGTCTTGTCTTGTCTTGTCTTGTCTTGTCTTGTCTTGTCTTGTCTTGT
>JAITTG010000065.1 GCA_031287095.1 Candidatus Parendomicrobium reticulitermitis
CCCGACAAAAACGCTCGGGAATGACGACAAAAACGACTGCTTCGCGCTATAATGTAGCGATTGATTTTAGTGTTTATTTTTCCTAACAACATCATTCTGATTGTCTCGCTCACAGCGTCAATCCCGAGTGTCGCCCACAGCGTCATTCCCGAGTGTCGCCCACAGCGTCAATCCCGAGTGTTTTTGTCGGGAATCCATTTTAATTAAAATTGTCTTTTAACAATCGCTTCGCGTTTAACTTGGATTCCCGACAAAGACGCTCGGGAATGACGGCGAAGTTGGTTTCTCGACAAAGACATTCAAGAATGACTGCAACCTTAATTTTCTGACAGAGACATTCGGAAATAACAGCGGATTTGATTTCCCGATATATCTGCTTGGCAGCGATAGCGAAAAACAACAGCGTTTTCCTATGTTATTATTCGCGCCGCTCTAATAATATCTCTAATTTTTTTCAAATCCTTTTTACCGTCAGTTTCTACGCCGCCGCTTATATCTATGCAAAATGGGTTTAATTTTTTTATGGCAAAAGAGATATTTTCTATATTGATGCCGCCTGCTAAAAAATAAGGAGTTTTTATGTTTTTGATTAAATCCCAATCAAATGTTTTTCCGCTGCCTGCGCCGCTGTCATAAAGCGTAAAATCTTCTTTGCCTATTGCGGCGATTTGTTTTAATAAGGACGGCTCATAAGGCGGTTGTCCTATTTTGACTGCCTTTATTACTGGATTAAAGATTTTTTCTTTGAGTTTTAAAATATATTCTTCATTCTCGCCGCCATGCAATTGAATTAAATCAATAATGCCCGCATTGCAAAGCCTAACTATATTTTCAATATCATCATTTACAAAAACTCCGACAGTTTTGATTTTAGCCGATAAGCGCGATTTGAGTTTTGAGGCAGTTTCAAAAGATACCGTTCTTTTACTCTTTGCAAAAACAAAGCCGATAAAATCAGGCATAGATTCATTTACAAAATCAATATCTTGCTCCCTCATTAAACCGCAGATTTTTATTTTGGACATCTAATGACCTCTTAACTGCGCCAATTTTTCCGCTATGTTTTTTGCTTTCATCAATTCCTCGCCGATTAAAACTGCATTCACATTGTTTTTGCGCAGGATTTCTATATGTTCTCTTGTTTTTATGCCGCTTTCGGACACAAAAATTTTGTCGGCGGGAGCGAGTTTTCTTAAATTTATACTATTGTTAAAATCAATAGAGAAATCTTTTAAATTGCGATTGTTGACGCCGATTATTTCGGCATTTGCTTTTAAAGCCATATTAAGTTCTTGCTCATTGTGGGCTTCCACAAGGCAAGATATGCCTATACTATGGGCTGTGTCCAAGAAAAATTTTAAAGTTTCAAAATCCAAAATTGCGCAGATTAAAAGAATAGCGTCAGCGCCAATGGTTTTTGCCTCATAAATTTGATAAGCGTCTATTATAAAATCTTTACGCAAAACGGGGATTTTGACGATTTCTTTGATTTCTTTTAGATATTGAGCGCCGCCAAGAAAAAAATCAGGCTCTGTAAGAACAGATATGGCGTCGGCGTCGGCGCCTTGGTATGCAAGGGCGGTTTCTTTGTATCTAAAATCTTTTGAAATCAAGCCTTTTGACGGCGATGCTTTTTTAATTTCGCAGATAAAAGATATGTCATTGCCGCTTAAAGCCTTTTCAAAAGGAAAATCCATAGAGCCGCCTTTAATAGCGCTGGGATTTAAAGGATTTTCTTTTTTTGCTTTCTCTACTCTAATTCTTGTTGCCGATACAATTTTGTCTAAAATCATTCATCTCTCCAAACGGCTTTTTCGCAAGCGATGCTGTTTGTCGTTTGTTTTTTGTTTGCCATTTTCTGTTCGTCCGTTTTTGTCATTCGTCGTTTATCTTTACCATTCCCGTTTATTTTTGCCATTCGTCCAAGCGGGCGGGTTTCAAACCCGCACCCTACAAGGTTTTCTGTTTTTGCGTTTTGCATTCCTTGCGTTGTCGTTGCGGAAAGAGCGCTCACATCTCGCGCCCGCCGCCAGACTTGCGCTCTTTGTTCATCGCGCGGCGGCTGTCGCTTGCGGGAAGCCGTTGCCGTTTTGCGTTCCTTGCGGAAAAAAGTTGTTAACTATTGCTCAGTTTTTTGAAGTCTTCCAATTTCTTGAAGGCTTTGCCGCTGTCTATGCTTTCTTGGGCTTTCTTAATGCCGTCTTTTAAAGAAAGGCTTGGCTCGGCTAAGTGAAAACACATCGCGCTGTTTAATAAGACTGCATTTCTTTTTGCCGCGCGCTCTTTGCCGCTCAATATGTCCAAGGCTATTTTAGCATTGATTTGCGGGTCGCCGCCCACCAATTCTTTTAATTCGCACCTTTGCATATCAAATTCTTCGGGCGCGATAAAATAGTTTTTTACTTTGCCGTCTATAATCTCGCATACTCTTGTTTCGCTCGTCATTGTGATTTCATCGCTGCCGTCATGTCCGTGGACTACCGCAACTCTTTTTGCGCCGAGATTAGACAAAACTTGAGCCAAAGGCTCTACTAATTTTTCATCATAAACTCCGAACAATTGCATAGTTGCGCCTGCGGGATTTGCAAGAGGTCCCAAGATATTAAATACAGTCCGCACGCCTAAATCTTTACGAACGGGGGAAACATTTTTCATTGCGGGATGATAAATAACAGCCGTCATAAATGCTATGCCGATTTTCTTTAAAATTTGCGCGCTTTGCTCAGGGGGTATATTGATATTTACTCCTAAAACTTCAAGTAAATCCGCGCTTCCGCATTTGCTTGACACGCTTCTGTTTCCATGCTTTGCCACAGGAACTCCGCCGCCCGCTATCACAAGAGATGAAATGGTGGATATATTAAATGTGTAGAGTTCATCTCCGCCTGTGCCTACGATGTCTAATACCTCTGTTTCAGTTTTTAATTTGACGCATTTTTCTCTCATCACCATAGCGCATGCCGTAATCTCTTCAATGGTTTCGCCTTTTAAGCGGATTGCAGTCAAAAAAGCCGCTATTTGCGCAGGCGTCGCTTTTGCGTCCATAATTTCTTCCATCACTGTTTTTGTCGCTTCTAAAGACAAATGCTGTCCGAGAAATAAATCGTGTATTACTTGTTTAATCATTGCGTCCTCCTTTTAATATAATTGTTTTTCTTAACAGCGTCATTCCCGAATGTCTCTGTCGGGAATCCATTTTGATTTTCATTTTAATTTTAAAAAATTCTCAATTATTATGCGTCCGTTTTTTGTGAGCGCTGATTCTGGGTGAAACTGCAAACCGTATAGATTAAAATGTTTATGTTTAACGCCCATAACTTGCCCGTCGTCATCTTGCGCTATTATTTGAAGTTCGTTCGGCATTGTTTTTCTGTCGGCTATAAGAGAATGATATCTTGCGGCAATTATGGTCGGCGGCAGCCCTTCAAAAAGAGCGATATCTTTTTCTAATTTTAGTTCGCTGGTTTTGCCATGCATTAAAGATTTGGCATAAGTAATTGTTGCGCCAAAAACTTCGCATATCGCTTGATGTCCAAGACAAATGCCTAGTAACGGCAATTTTCCTTTAAAATGCTTGACGGCGTTCTCGCAAATACCGGCGTCTTTAGGTCTGCCGGGTCCCGGAGATAAAATCAAATGAGACGGTTTTAATTTTTCAATCTCGTCAATGTTTAATTCGTTGTTCTTAATCACTCGTATATCGGGATTGATTTCTCCTACATATTGATAAAGGTTATAAGAGAAACTATCGTAATTATCTATAAGTAAAATCATCTTTCATCTCCGTCGCCGCAAGCGGTTTTAATAGCGCCGATAATGGCTTTTGCTTTTTGATTACATTCATTAAATTCTTTTTCAGGACGGCTGTCGGCGACTATGCCTGCGCCTGCTTGAACAAAAACTTTTCTATCTTTAACTACCGCCATTCTGATTGCTATACAAGTATCCATATTGCCGGAAAAATCTATATATCCTATCGCTCCGCCATAGACGCCTCTTTTATATCCTTCAAGACTATTTATAATTTCACAGGCTCTTTTCTTTGGCGCGCCGGAAAGCGTGCCGGCAGGCAAAACCGCGCCCAAAGCGTCAAGTTGGTCATAGCCGTCTTTCATTTTTCCGACGATGGTTGAGGCTATATGGCAGACATGAGAAAATCGGACAATCTTCATATATTCGGCGACTTGGACTGAACCGAACTCGCTGATTTTTCCTAAATCATTTCTTGCTAAGTCAACAAGCATATTGTGCTCGGAACGCTCTTTTTCATCTTTTAAAAGTTCTGCGATAAGTCTTTCGTCATCGGCGCTGTTTTTGCCTCTCGGACAAGTTCCGGCAAGAGCGTAATTTACGAGTTCTTTATTTTTTAAAGTCACAAGAGTTTCCGGCGAGGTTCCGGCAATTTCCGTATCGCCGAAATTCAAATAAAACATATATGGAGACGGATTTGTAGTTCTCAACACTCTATAAGTCTGCAATAGTCCGCCGTCAAAATCTGCGCTTTGTCTATTTGATATGACAGCCTGAAAAATATCTCCCTCATATATATGCTTTTGAATGGTTTTAACCATATCCATAAATTTTTCTTTGCTATGCAGCAAAGAGAAATCAGCCCTTAACGCGCTTGGCGCAGATTCTTTTATAGGAGCGCTTTTGAGCAATGTTTCCATCTCATATATTTGCTCAATCGCTTTGACATAATTATTTTCAAAATTTTTGACGGGAACATTTATAATGATAAAAATTTTTTGTTTAAAATGGTCTATGGCAATCGCTTTATCAAAAAGCATAAGATTAAAATCGTCAAAATTTTCAGCGTTTTTATTTTCAAGGATTAGAGATTTTTCAATATATTTAGCAAAATCATAAGAAAAAAAACCGACAAGCCCGCCGGTAAAAGGAGGCATATAATCAATTTTTGGACTTTTATATTGGGACAAAATCTCTCTCAAAACAACGATAGGTTCTTTGTCTTTAACTTCGCTTAACTTATTTCCTTCTTTGACAATGATTTTATTGTCATTGCATTGAATAGAAAGTTTTGGGTCATACCCCAAAAAAGAATATCTCCCCCAATTTTGCGCGCTTTCCACGCTTTCAAGCATATAACATTTTTTTCCCGTAGCGATGAGATTTTTTAAAATCTCAACGGAGGTTTTTATGTCGGCAAACAACTCTTTGCAAATGGGAACTATTGTCCAATCTTTCAGATAAGCCTTAGCTTCGTCAATACTTGGTCTAATCATCTTGCCCCTCCTATATATCTATTCTGCGCTAAACAAGCCGTGCCATTGCGCGCCCTGCGGCTTCGCGCAGGATAAACTCTGTCACGGAATCTATGTAATAAACTGCTTTCTACTACCAATAGCAAAGGCTTGAAAAACGGCATTTTATGGATTCTGCGGCTATGCGCAGAATGAAAACCTTTTTGGGCTGGTTTCAAACCCGCTCATACGATACGCGCAGAATGACAACATGTCGTATAATGACAAGGCGGTAATTGCAACTCTAATTTAATCGGATGTATATAAAAAATCCGCCCATAGCAATAGATAAACATTGCCAAGGGCGGATAATAAATTCCGCGGTGCCACCTTGTTTTACAGAAAAAAATCTGCCTCATAGATACTCAAACTTCAATATCTTGCGCCGTTTACGCCGGCGATTGCGTCGCGGAATACTCAAGGAAAATCTTTCCTTTTTGACCGCGCCCTCGGTGGTCCATTTGATAATCTGCGTTGCGCGGGAATCTCAGCTGCGCCCGCTCTCTGTGGCTGCACAATTACCGTTATCTCCACTTCAACGGTTTAAATCCATAGTTTCAAAAGAACTAAAACGACGCGGATATTACTAAAAATGGCGCTTTTATGTCAATGAATCGCATCCCATATATATATTGATTTGTCTTCGTAGGGGCGAACACATGGGTTCGCCCTAATGGATTGATGGAAAGCAAGAAAATATTTGCGATTGATTGTTGGTCGGGACATAAAAAAACCCGCCCAAGTCTTTTTCAAGACTTGGGCGGGTTTTTGTTTCTTACTGAGTTTTTGCTTATGTTATTAGAACTTTATTTGGGTTCTTATACCGTAAGCCATGCCACTGTCATATACATAATCACCATTAACATCAGTAGTTGCAGTATAAATATCCGATACATACTGGAAGAAAGGAGTTAGAGATATTCCAGAAGCTAATGAGAAACTATAATTGACTTCAAGATGCAACTCAGCATTGGGGACATCGTTTGCTGAAGAAGCCACCTGATAGCTTGCTTGTCCTATGCCTAAGAAGAAAGAATCAGCCGCTCTGCCCCACAATCCGCCAAGAAATGTAGAACCAACCTGCCAACCCATCCCCGCTTGACTAAATTGTCCAAGTCCCACTGTTTTGTCAGTTCTGATACCAAATCTTGCAAATAATTGGAAATAATCGGCAACTATTTGGTCAGCGCTAAAGAAAACTCCGTTTGAGCCAGATGGGTCATCCTTAGTCTCTAACGGGGTTCTTGTTATATCGCTATACCAAAAACCTAATCTGTAATTTCCTTTTTCAATTGGTTGCGCAGTTAAAAGGAATGTGTGATATCCATAAGAAAATAATCCATTTCCGTCCGCACTGTTTTCAGCATATTTATCTTGTCCGAGAAATGTGTAGCTAAAAGTTAGGATGCTGATTGGAGATACGCCGACTTCAACGCCGTAAGAGCCAAGCAATCCATCAACATTTTGAACAGTAGGGTCATCAGTAAAGAATGAGCCTATGCTATTTCCGCCATTGTTTCCGCTGGTAGGAGGTTGCATTTTACCGATTTTGAAATACACTAACTTTTCAAACAAAGGTTGCTGATAATAGAGTTCTCTGAGAGTTATCAAATTATTAGCATTTGTGCCGCTAATGGAATTTCCTCCATTGCCGCCAAAACTCTGGTCATTAACTGCTCCTCTGAAATTGCCAAGCGCAGTATTAAATTCCCTGTCGCCGCTTCTCAATCTCAAAACTGCTTTCCCGCCATTGTCAAAAGCCTTGTTCAAATACAATTCAAACCTATAATTCTCTCCATCGGTTGTCAAGGTTGATGGTTCTGCGCCTTCCGCGCCTAATGATTTAGACGCTCCGTAAAACGCAATATTCCCCGTTCCGTTTAAGGAATATCCATTTCCTAAATCAACTGCCGCTTTTGCAGATACTGCGCCTACTACTAATAGCGCAAACACTGTTGCTACTGATAAAATCTTCTTCATACT
>JAITTG010000067.1 GCA_031287095.1 Candidatus Parendomicrobium reticulitermitis
AGTATGAAGAAGATTTTATCAGTAGCAACAGTGTTTGCGCTATTAGTAGTAGGCGCAGTATCTGCAAAAGCGGCAGTTGATTTAGGAAATGGATATTCCTTAAACGGAACGGGGAATATCTCGTTTTATGGAGCAACTCTTACTCCAGGCGCTGATGGCGAAGAAAACAGCACTATCAACGAAGAGAGCTATAGGTTTGAGTTGTATTTAAACAAGGCTTTTGACAATGGCGGAAGAGCGGTTTTGAGATTGAGAAGCGGCGATAGGGAAGGATCGGCTTCTGGGTTTGGGTTTTTTAGACCAACCATCAATGATCAAAATTTCGGTGGAGTAGCGGCTCCAACAGATAATGGAATAATCATCAGAGAACTCTATTATCAGCAACCTTTGTTTGAAAAGTTAGTTTACTTCAAAGTCGGTAAAATGCAGCCTGCAACCAGCGGAAACAATGGCGGAAACAGCGTAGGTTCATTCTTTACTGATGATGCGACGGTTCAAAATGTTGATGGAGTGCTTGGCTCCTATGGTGTTGAATTCGGCATGTCTCCTATAGATATTTTGACTATCAGTTACTCATTCCTTGGACAAAGCGCAGGCAATACGAATGATAAAAGTGAAGGATTGTTTTCTCATGGTTATCATACAGTTCTCTTAACTGCGCAACCGATTGAAAAAGGAAATTATAGGTTAGGTTTTTGGTATAGTGATATAAAGAGATCGGCTATTGTCAAAGCAGGAGAATCTGCGGAAGAACCAACTGGCTCAAACGGAGTTTTCTTTAGCGCTGACCAAGTAGTTGCCGATAATTTCCAATTATTTGCAAGATTTGGTATCAGATTAGATAAAACTGTTGGGACAGGCGCACATTATGACCCAACAGACGAAAATAAAGATTATAAACCTGGACAAGCGGGTATGGATTGGCAGATTGGAACCACAATTTTCGGCGCATTGTGGGGTAGAGCGGCTGATTCTTTCTTTATTGGAATAGGTCAAGCAAGCGCTCAGTCTGATTATTGCGCTGAGATTCTTAATGATTTTGATAGTCCAAGCGCTGAAATGCACATTGAAGCCAACTATAGTTTCTCATTGGCTCCAGGAATATCGTTGACGCCTTTCTTCCAATATGTATCGAATATTTACAGCTACCATAAAAACAAAAGCGACATAGTTTATGACAGCGGTATGGCTTACGGTATAAGAACCCAAATAAAGTTCTAATAACCTGAGCAAAAATTCAGTAAGGAACAAAATCCCGCCCAAGCCTTGTAAAAGACTTGGGCGGTTTTTTTATGCCTAACCCAATAAACAATCGCAAATATTTTAATGTTCACAAATATAAAATCAAAAGCAATAAAGACATTTATGAATCATAATATAAACCTTTCATATAGATTTACTTTTGAACGCACAGGAAGGCATTATTTTTAGAAATATATGAAGGTATTATTGATAAGGGGATGGTGTAGGAGACGCCGATTAACTAAATTTTTTGCCGCCGCATGCGGCTTGACCCGCAAATGCCAATCTCAAATCTCAATAATTATTTTGCCGACTTTCTCGGTTTGTATTTGACATGTTCGGGGGCTTCTTTTGTATTGGGTTTTCTTTTGTTGCAGGAATGTATTATGGATTCTAAATCATCAAAGTCCAACTCTTTTTGAACTATTAAGCGTTGAGTTATGGCTTGGACGCAGTCCCAATTGTCTCTTAAAAATTTTTCTACCTTTTTTTGACAACGGTTTATTATTTCTATGGTTTCATTGTTTAATTTTTCTTTCAGGTTTTGAGAAATTTCATCTTTGGGAATTGAAGAAAAGTCGCCCACAAAACCGCTTTTGCCCATGCCCAAACGCCATACCATATCATTGGCTATACGCATTGCATTGTGAAAATCCGATGCAACGCCCGTTGTAGTGGTGTTATATTTTATTTTTTCAGCAGTATAGCCGGAAAGGCTCACTTCTATATCGGCAAGAAGTTTTTCTCTATTGTGAGAAAAAAGTTCTTCTTTTGGATGATAGGCTACAAGACCGAGAGCATTTTTGTGCGTCTTTACAGTGATTTTAAAAACATCGTCCGTAGGATGCAGCATATATATACATAAAGCATGCCCCGCTTCGTGATAGGCTGTGCTTTCTAACTCTTTGGGCGTCATTTCAAGATGGGTCTCTAAACCCAATTCTATCCTGTCAATGCTTTCCGACAAATCCTCATTATCTATCGCTTCTTTTTTCTTTCTTGCGGCTATTAGCGCCGCTTCTTGTATTATATTTTCTATATCCGCTGGAGATTTAAAAACCGCTTTTCTTGCAAGTCTGTCTATTTGAACAGCGGGACTATATTTGACTTTTTTAAGATAGAACTCAAAAAGTTTTTCTCTTGCTTTTAGCGTCGGCAAAGAGATATTTATTTTTCTGTCAAATCTGCCCGGACGGGTCAACGCTTTGTCTAACACTTCTTCATTAGCATTGGTAGCGGCGATTACTATGATATTGCTTTTTGCGCTGTCTAACCCGTCCATCTCTACCAAAAGTTGATTTTGCGTGCTATTAGTTTCTTCTCCGCCGCCCATATAGGAAAAAGTTCTGCCTCTGCCGATTACTTCAATTTCATCTATAAACACTATGCAAGCGCCGTCGGAATAAGCGTATTGCCTCGCTTTTTTAAAAAGATTTCTCACCCTGCTTGCGCCCACTCCTACAAAAACTTCCACAAACTCGCTGCCTGACATATATATGAAAGGTATGCCGCATTCTGTGGCTATGGCTTTTGCAAGAAGAGTTTTGCCGCAGCCGGGAGGTCCCATAAGCAAAATGCCTTTGATGATTTTGCCGCCGATTTTTTGCACTTGTTTTCTATCTTTTATAAGTTGGACGACCTCTAAAGCCTCTTTTTTTGCCGATTCAAGACCGATGACATCGCTAAAATTTACCTTGATATCCGCGCTTTTGATTTTGCTTTTTTTAACTTGTCCAAATCCGCGCCGCATAAAAAAATACATATAGAAAAACACAAAAATAAGCGCGTTTGCGGCTACCATAAGAAATTGCATAGGCATAGTTGCCAAAGTCATATTTCTATAAAAAGACTCCAATTTAGAAAGCCCGAAAATTGTAAAAAACACCAGCAAAATCCCGCCGCCGGCAAGCGCAATCCAAACCCAGTTATTCTTAAAAAACATTTTCCACTTACGCATTGGAACACCTCTTTTTTTTGAAATTTTTTGATTTTTGCAATCTTTGATTGCAAGCATTATATCTTTTTGAGAGACATTATTGTTAGCAGCAGGCGCGTAACCAACCCATTAGGGCGAACGCATGGGTTCGCCCCTACGAAAACCGCAAAACAAACAAATATCGTAGGGGCAGACCCAAGTGTCTGCCCTACAAAATCACAAATCCAACAAAGCCCTGCAAACATTTTCCTGTTTTCCAGCAACCCATTAGGGCGAACACACGGGTTCGCCCCTACGAAACCCGCAAATCAAACAAATATCGTAGGGGCAGACCCATGTGTCTGCCCTATAAAATCACAAATCAAATCCGAATCGTAGAGATGCGCTATACGCGCGTCTCCCACAAACAAATCTCGGCAAATAAACAAAAAACCTGAAAATATTTTCCCATTTTCCAGCTACCCATTAGGTCGAACACACGGGTTCGCCCCTACGAAAACCAACAATCGTAAATCAAATATCGTAGGGGCAGACCCAAGTGTCTGCCTTATAAAACCACAAATCAAACAAACCCCCGCAAATATTTCCCTGTTTTCCAATATCTATTAAGGCGAACACACGGGTTCGCCCCTACGAAAACCAACAATCGCAAATCAAACATCGTAGGGGCAGACCCAAGTGTCTGCCCTATAAAACACAAATCAAATCCGAATCGCAGAGACGCGCTATACGCGCGTCTCCCACAAACAAATCTCGGCAAATAAACAAACCCCCGCCGCTCTTTTGAGCAGACGGGGGCTTTTTTGTTTATAATTCAAATTATTGCAATGTTTCAAACCCTTGTTCTTCTATTTGTTTTTTGATTTTTTCTATTTGGACTTTGGATGGGTCGTATTCTATTTGGGCGGATTTGTTTTCTAAACTTACATCAACGCTTTGAACTCCGTCTAATGCAGATACCGCGCCTTTTACTGAGGCTACGCAATGCTGGCAAGACATACCTTCAATGTTTAATTTGATTTTTTCCATAATATCTCCTTTCTCCTCATATTTTGAACTTTTGTAATTTTAACGCATTTATTAGCGCAAGTATCGGGATTGCGGCGGCAAAAGTTGCGGCTATTGCGGGATTTAATAGCGGCAATCCAATCAAAGCGAAAACGCCTGCCGAAATTACTAATCCTATGCCGCTATAAACAAAAGCCAAAATGGCATTCCTTTTGATATTTTTTATGGTTTGTTTGGAAAGATTCAATGCAAATACCGCGTCCATAATATCTTGGCGCATTATGATAATGTCAGCCTCTTTTATGTCGACAGTTGCTCCTGTGTTAAACGCTATGCCTATATCGGCTTGATTTAAAAGAACAAGGTCGCTCAAAGAATTGCCAAGGACCGCCACTGTTTTGTCTTCATTTTGAAGCCTTTTGATTATGCTTATCCTATCTTGCGGCAGGGCTTGAGAATTGATTCTTTTTATATTCAATTGTTTGCCAAGCGCCACAGAGGTTTTTTTAGAGTCCGCCGTAATCATCACTGTTTCTATGCCCAATTTATTAAAGATATTTATCGCTTCTTTATCTGCCAATCTGACATTATTTGATATTGCCGCAAGACCGGCAATTTTGCCGTCAAAAGCGGCAAAAATCACCGTTTTTGCTTCGGCTTGCAATTTATCCGCGTCTTGAGCAAAATTTTCTATAGATATGTTGTTGTCTTGCATATATTTTTCATTCCCGATAAGAACCTTAATATCTTCTACTTTGGCTTTTAAACCTAAACCCTCAGAAATGTTTATATCGCTTGCGGGAATGATTTTGATATTTTGGCTTTTGGCTTTGTCTATAAGAGCCGACGCGATGATATTTTTTAAAGAACTCTCGGCGCTTGCGATAGTCTGTAAGAATTCTTTGCTTGATATTTTATCGGCGGTAATTATATCTGTAACTTCCTGCTTTTCCGACACTATTACGCCGGTCTTCTCAAACACAATGGAGTCCACTTTTGTAGATATATCAAAAATGTTTGCATTTCTGACGAGTATATTGTTTTTTGCCGCAACGCCGGCCGCCATTATAAAAGCCGCGGGAGCGCTGTATGCAAAAGCGTTTGAAGAGCCTATAACAAGACAAGCCGCCAAAGATATAACAGCGGGCGTTAAATCTTGAGTTTGAATAAGCCAAAATGCGCCCGCTATTACTGAAAGAAAAGCAAAAATGGGCGCTAAATACAGAGCGGCTTTTTCGCCGACTTGAGAAATGGGAGATTTTGTCTCTTGAAAATCCTCAAGAATTTTAATAATACGGAAAATTGAAGCGTCATTTCCCGTTTGAATAACTTTAAAATGTATAGTTCCCTGCGTATTTAACGATGCGCAAAAAACTTTGTCGCCCACTTGTTTTGCAACGGGGTTTTGATTGCCTGTTAAAACAGACTCGTCTATTATTGAAGAGCCGTCAATTATTATACCGTCTGCCGCGATATATTCGCCCGGACGCACTATAATAATATCGTCTATTTCAACTTCGTCTATGGTGATTTCATCTTCAAAACCATTTTTTATAATCACGGCGGTTTTTGGGATTAGAGCGGTTTGCGTTCTTATAGTCCCCATAATTTTATTTTTAAGAGAATCTTCAAAGAGTTTTCCCAGCAAAATCACAGCGCAAATAAAGCCCGCTGTGGCAAAATAAAGAGATTCAACAGCCGACACATATCCATAAGCAATCTGTATTACGCCGTATATGCTGTATCCTATGAGAACTAATGCAGACGCAGCCGCAAGCGCTTCCATATTGAAACTATGCTTTTTTATGGATTGAGCCGCTTTAAAAAAAATCTTATAAGACACAACAACTATCGCTATTACAAACATCAATTGAAAAAGACCGTATCTTAACGGATATTGAATTGGGGAAAGCATATCGGAAAGAGGAAATTCAACATAGATAAAAATTGCAAAAAACGATATATATATGAGAGGCAGCAAAAGGACAAAACAAATAATAAAATCTCTTAAAACCGCGTTGAAATATTTTTTCTTGTAAAACTGGTCTATATAGGCAAAATCTTTTTTGAAAATCTCTATAACTTTGTATCCCGCTTTCATAATTCTGTCTTTGACCGTTGAGATTCTTATTTTTAAGTTATCATATTTGATTATGGCTTTGCCTGTGGCAAAATTGACAGAGGCTTTTTCTATGCCGTCTATCTTTTCTATCATTTTTTCCAAGCCTTGCGCGCCTTCTTGAGAAGTTATACCGCCTATTATGATAGCGGTTTCGTCCTTTGCCAAACTTTCCATAGCGTCAAACCCTGCTTTTGATATTACGGTTTTTATCTCTTCATTTGAAACGATATTTTCGTCATAAACGGCAAACAATTTCTCGCTGATAAGATTTAGAGAAATATCCTTAATTCCATTCAATTTTTTGAGCGCTTTTTTAATAATTTGAGCGCCGCTTTGCGACATTCCTGCGATATTCAAAGCTTGTCTGTCCATCTCCTTACTCCTTTTAATTAAGTTGTAGCGCAAACAATAACGATATATCTTTTAGCGTGAAAAACTGCCGCTCTTAATAGCATTTTTAAAGTCTATCGGCAAGAAACCGAATCAAAGGCAAAGATTTTTCGCAAGTTACAGCCGCCGCGCGGTAAATAAAGAGCGCAAGTCTGGCGGCGGGCGCGAGATGCGAGCGCCCTTCCCTTAAACAACGACAAAGGCAACGACCGCGCAAGTAACGCAAAAATGACAAAAACAGAGAAAAAAGAGAATTAACTGCCGCTTTGCGTTGCGCTTTGCGATGAAAAACGAAGATTGCGGGGATTGCACGCAATGACGACTTAAAGATATTTGCGTGTTCAAGCCCGCAAACCTAAAACCTGCAATTGACGGCTAAAAACATTAGACCTCTTGCGCAACCAACATATAAAAATAGAAGGACATTGTCATTTTGCGCGAAATCGCGGGGCGGGCAATGACAGCGAGTTACCGTCGTCATCAACCCGCTTGAAAATAGAGCAAAGCTTTTTATTCGTCATTCCCGAAATTTGTTATCGGGAATCCAAGTTAAAAAAGGCAATGGCAAAAATGGATTCCCGACAAAGACATTCGGGAATGACGCAATAGGCGCGGCTTTACCGCAGTTGCGAGATTGACGCTTAATTTGAATATGGTTTATATTTTCTACTTGATTTTTATTTTCGGAGGCTGTATAATCTTTTTGTCAATCAAATCATACAGCCTCTTTTCAACTACCGCTTGGCGTTTGCGCGCCGAGCGGTTTTTTTACGCTTACTTCTTTTTTTAGGTTTTTTAACCGCACTGCGCAGGTCAAACCCGCAACGAATAGCAAGTCCACAAACCTTATATTCTTACATTTTTTGTATATCAATTATGCAAGAGGTCTATTTGCGAATCAAGCCAGCAGCATGCTCATAAACACAAAAAAAATCCCCCTGCGGCAAAACCGCAAGGGGATTTTTTGTTTGAAACCGATTATTTCGCTTCGTTTGCCTCTTTTATTCTCAAATCCGTAAATGATTTAACTACAAAAATCACTGAAATTGCAAAGAATGCTATCGGCAAAACATAAGAGAATAAACTGCCTGCCGTAATCTCTAATGCAAGTTCTAATGCGAGAAGCCCAAAAAGCGTTGAGAACTTGATTATAGGATTCATCGCAACAGAAGAAGTGTCTTTGAAAGGATCGCCTACTGTGTCGCCTACTACGGACGCGGCGTGTAAATCGCTGCCTTTTTCTCTCAAATCAACTTCAATATACTTTTTCGCATTGTCCCATGCGCCGCCTGCGTTTGCCATAAAAATCGCTTGAAATAATCCAAAAAGCGCTATGGAAATAAGATATCCGATAAAGAAATAAGGCTCTATAAAAGCAAAAGCCAAAGTTGTAAAGAATACAACCATAAACAAATTTATCATACCTTTTTGAGCGTATTGAGTGCATATTTTTACAACTTCTTTTGAATCCTCAGTAGAAGCCTTGTTTGAAGTTCCGTCAAGTTTGATATTTGCTTTGATAAACTCAACAGCCTTATATGCTCCGCTTGTCACAGCGTGCGTTGACGCGCCTGTGAACCAATATATCACAGCGCCGCCTGCAATTAAGCCGAGCAAGAAAGGAGCGTGAAGTAAAGACAAATTGTCAAGCCCTGTGGTAAGCCCTTCTGTAAGCATCACTATTGTTGAGAAAATCATCGTTGTCGCGCCCACTACAGCCGTTCCGATAAGCACAGGTTTTGCCGTCGCTTTAAATGTGTTTCCCGCGCCGTCGTTTTCTTCAAGCAAAATTTTAGAGATTTCAAAGTTAGGTTTATATCCATAATCTTTTTCTATTTCTGCCGAGATATTTGGGACGCTTTCTATTAAAGAAAGTTCATAGACCGATTGAGCATTGTCTGTGACAGGACCATAAGAATCAACCGCAATAGTCACAGGTCCCATTCCCAAAAATCCAAAAGCCACAAGACCAAAAGAAAATACCGCCGGCGCAAGCATAATGTCTTCAAGTCCGAACCCGCTTATGATATAAGCAAATCCCATAAGGACTATTATGCAAAGACCCATCCAATACGCGCTGAAATTTCCCGCTGTCAAACCAGCCAAGATATTTAGCGACGCTCCGCCGTGTTTGGAAGCAGTCACGACATTTTGCACAAAAGCGCTTTTTACCGATGTAAAAATCTTTACGATTTCAGGTATTACCGCGCCGGCTATAGTGCCGCAACTTATTATAAGCGAGAGTTTCCACCAAAGAGAACCGCCGCCTAAATCGCCTATTATTATATTGGAAACCAAGAAAGTAAAGGCTATGGACACCAAAGAAGTTATCCAAACAAGGCTTGTTAAAGGAGATTCATAGTTAAATTTTTCAACCATAGAAAATCTTGATTTTGCCAATGCGCCGTTGATTGCGTAAGAAAGAGCCGAAGAAATCAACATTATCAAACGCATTACAAAAATCCATACCAAAAGTTGAACTTGAACTTCCGAACTTTCAACAGCCAAAAGTATGAAAGTGATTAAAGCGACTCCCGTCACCCCATAAGTTTCAAACCCGTCCGCCGTAGGTCCTACTGAATCGCCCGCATTATCGCCTGTGCAATCCGCTATAACGCCGGGATTTCTCGCATCGTCTTCCTTTATATTAAACACGATTTTCATCAAATCGGAGCCTATATCTGCGATTTTTGTAAAAATTCCGCCTGCAATTCTCAATACGGAAGCGCCCAAAGATTCGCCTATGGCAAAACCTATAAAGCAGGGACCCGCAAAATCGCTCGGGATAAACAGCAAGATGACAAGCATTATAAAAAGTTCAATGCTGATTAAAAGCATGCCTATGCTCATACCTGCGCGAAGAGGAATTTGATAGCAAGGGAAAGCCTTGCCTTTTAAACTCGCGAAAGCCGTTCTGGAATTTGCGAAAGTATTTATACGCATACCGAAAGCCGCCACAGCATAACTTCCCAAAATTCCAATTATGCTGCAAAGGACGATAGTAGCCACTTTGATAAAAGCAAAACCTTGCAAGAATCCGAAATAAACCACAATAATCGCCGCCAAAAGAAGTTCAAGAATGATAATGAATTTTCCTTGCGTGATAAGATAGGTTTTACAAGTTTCATAGATGAGTTCCGAAATATCTCTCATAGACTTGTGAACGGGCAAGTTTTCAATACCTTTATAATGATAAAGTCCAAACAAAAGCCCGAAAATGCAGATTAAAAAGCCGAAAGTCAAAAGACTTTGTCCGGAAATGCTGCCGCCCAAGAAAAAGACGGAAGCCAAATCGGGCACAACAAGGTCAGCCTCGCTTGCAAAAGCCGCTCCGACAGCCGACAAAAACACAACAACGGCAACAACAGACCGCTTAACAAAATTTCTAAATCGCATATTTTCTCCTTTCAAAAAAATTCCCCGCAAAAAGCGGGGTTAAGATTTAAAACTTCTTCAGTTTTTATTTAAAAAACTGCGCGGATTATAAATTTAAAGCCTCTTTTTGTCAAACATTCAACTTCGTCGTTCCCCTCTCTCTTTGAGGAGAGAGGGTAGGATGAGGGCGGGCGCAAAGCGGTCTTTTTGCCTTTGTCTTTATTTTGTCGTTTGTTCGTCGTTGTCATTCGTCGTTTATCCTTCAATATAAAGACGAAATTTTGGACAATAGCATTCGCATATTAAAAGGTCGTTTCCAAGCGCCTCTTAAAGGAGAGCCCGAATACGGGGAATACGAGGCGTTATCGCCTGCGGCTAAAAGATATTTCTTTAGAAAAAATAAGGGAAAGAGCGGTATTACGGGCGGCAGACGAAAAGGTATGCTTTTAGATACCGAATTGACGCAAGAGGAAATGGCAAGGTTGGGAGTAGAAACCGACAACGATATTTTTAATCTTATCAGCAAAATAGACAGGGATAAGCACAATAGCGGAGAGTGGAAATACAGAGCGAGCGACCCGCAACAAGTTGACCTATTTGGCAATGCAATAGAAGAAAAGAAAGAGCCGCCGACCTTTGAAACAATCAAGGCGCAAAATCAAGATATGTTTGCATTAGACCAAATGGAAATGAGAAAAGGCGAAAAACAGCAAGGCTTGATGTTTGATATTGCAGATAACGGCAAAAAAGGCAAGTTTAGCGTAGGAGACCAAAGACAAGTTGACTTGTTTGGAACGGGACAGGCGGACTTTTTAGAGATTTTGGACAATCCCAAAGTGTCGGAGGAAGCGTCTAAATTGGCAAAAGACAATATAAAAATTGCCGCTTCGTTAGCGCAGACTTACTCAGGAAACAATACGAATATGTTTGACGAACTTATGAGCGCGGGAGCGGAAGGGTTGATAGAGGCGGCGCAAAAATATGATAGTTCAAAAGGCAAATTTTCAACCTTTGCATTTCCTACTGTGCGCGG
>JAITTG010000096.1 GCA_031287095.1 Candidatus Parendomicrobium reticulitermitis
CTACCGAAAGATGAAACAGCGTTTGAAAAAAAATCTCGCTCGCCACATAAGTCCAACGAAACCTCTGAATGTATTTAGGATTCTCTTTTAAATAAGTAAACATTTTGTCAAGACAATTATGCGTAAAGTTAAACCAATCGGCGCCTCCATAAAATTCATAGTCAAGAGGTCTTTTACCGCAAAGTTTGAAAAAAAATCTCGCTATTTTCCAAGTCAAAGGTCTGCGGTCTTTTTTCTTTACAGCGGGCCAATATTCTAAAACTCTATACAAAACGCCTCTATCCCAATCTAAACAAGGCAGCTTGACGCTCGTAAAATACTCATTATCATTATCAATAAAAAAATCTTTTATCTGTTGATTGGTTTTTAGCGGCAGGTCATTATCTGATATGAGCAAATATCTATCGTATCCTCTTTTATAAGATTGTTCAAATAAAAACAAAATAGCCATGATTTGATTAAAAGATCCCCAATAAGATTTATATTTTTTATAGACAAAAACATTGTTTCTCTCTTGGATTTCAAGTTTAGATTTTTTATCAATATGGATATAAATATCAAAATCCTTGCTTAAATGATTTATTAATCTTTCAATCTGGGACTTATTGTGATATGTGGTAAGCAAAATAGAAATCTTTATATTACGCTCCTATTTTCTCTTTTTGTTTCATTTCTTTTATTTTTTTCCAATACTTTGGTCTTAGGAAAAACGCTGGATTGATGCGAAAGCGTCTAATCCAAAAATGACGCATATTTTCTTTCCAATAAGTCATAGCGGAATATTTGAAATAAATTTTTCTTAAAGAAGGCGGACAATCAAAATCTAAAGGTTTTCCGGGAGTATAATGCAGTATCACGGTTCTATCAAGGATATTGTTTCTCAACATATAGTCATAATGCTTTTCTCCATTGACATTAAATTCTATAGGCAGATAAAACATATTTCCGCTCAATACGGGATTTAAAATATCTTGGTCAACGCATATTAAATTCGGATTTGTCTTTATATAGTCTCTCCATTTTGCAGAAAAATTAAATTGTCTTAATTTTTTCAAATTGAATACAACAATGCCCGCATTAAAATATGTTCCGCTGTCGGCTCCTTGGCTCACTCTGACGGCGGCGGCAAGATAAGCGCTGATATCAATGTTCCACAATAAACTTATATCCTTTTTAACAATAATATCGCTGTCAAGAACTATGATTTTATCCACATCTAAAATTTCCGGGATTAACAACTTATAATAAGTAGCAATACTCCAAACGCCTATCGGCAGCCCTTTGAGCGCCGAAATATCAACATCATAAAAAGATGCTTGAAAATCTTGGATTTTTTTTAATTCCAAAAGCCTCTTTTTATTTTGAGCGCTTATATTATTAGGCAGAAAAAAACAAATCTTATCCTCGCCGCTTTTAATGATATGATTGGTCAAAATAGACGCCATAGCCGCCCCGCAAAACTTAGCAAATCTATCGTCAAAACCGAAAACTATGTTTAACATTTTGTCCTTCTTTCTTTAAATTGCGAAAACAAAGGCTTAACTTGACTGCGAATATCAGCAAACCCCTCAACCGCGCTTGCATCTTTTAACCGCTCATAATTCCGCACTTTAATTTTATGAATATCCTTAATTGTAAAATTTGAATTCAATACCGTCTTTTGAATCATTTTCATCTACCCTTATCAGCGCATTAGGCGCATAAATTATTAAACCATTATAGCCTTCAAGAGCAGAAATAGCCTTTGCTCCCATTATTGTTTTATGATTAACTATATGCTTAAAATTCCACATACTCTAATAGATACTGCCATCCCGCTTTTTTAAACTATTCTTGCTTTTGATTTCGTTAAAAATATCTTTCGCTTTATCGTTGGGAGGGCAATAGCCGCCGCAGCAACTCATAAGTTTAGACTTGCTAACAGCATCCCAAGATTCTTTTAAAATCAATACGATTTTTTTTAACATAGCGCCTCCTATATTATCTCATCCGCCATAAAAACTGTTTATATTTTTTCTGCAAGAGATAACTGATTCTGCCTCTTCTTTTACCATTGGGAAACATTGATTTTAACATTCCATTGTGAGTGCCTTGTGAAGCGATTGTAGGGTGCAAATAATATAAATCTATGATTTTTTCAGACGCGCAATATGTAAAGAACCAGTCGCTTACTCGGCTGCACTTATTTGTATCCACTTCATTGATGATATTTTTTGCCGCTTGCAAATCCACAATATAGGCGCCTGCGGCTCTTGATATTAAATATGGATGCGACTTTCTATATTCATGCTCATATACTCTATAAACAGTTTGTCCTTTTTTACGGACGCTGCCTTTAACAAAAATTAAAAAAGAATCTTCCAAACTGAGATAGAAATTTGAAATTTTTCTCTCTTTGATTTCATCAAGCGCTTTATAAACGGCGTTTGCAAAATTTTTGTCAAGGAAAACATCATTTTCAAAAACAATTCCAAACTCCACATTGTTTTTAATCATATCCCTTAAAGCCAAAAAATGTTTATACGTGCAAGACACAGCGCCTATGCCGCCTTGCCAAGTTAATTCAAACATGCCTTCTTTAAAATATTTATCAAGTATTTCAGGAGTGATTTCATCTTTGTCGCCATCCAAAACAAATTCAAAATTGAAGGGTAGATTCTTTATTTGTCCGCTGATATGTTTTTCCCTTTCATAAGCGTTTTTAACATGAATTATATATCCATTAATTAGTTCTGTTCTGTTCTGTTCTGTTCTGTTCTGTTCTGTTCTGTTCTGTTCTGTTCTGTTCTGTTCTGTTCTGTTCTGTTCTGTTCTGTTCTGTTCTGTTCTGTTCTGTTCTGTTCTGTT
>JAITTG010000124.1 GCA_031287095.1 Candidatus Parendomicrobium reticulitermitis
ACATTAATTATTTTTGATTTGATTTTATTAAAAAGTGGATTCCCGATAAGGACATTCGGAGATGACGGAGTTGGGGATTTATGGTTTGACGGTATATTTATTTGATGAGGGCAGACACACGGGTCTGCCCCTACGAAGACATGCGCAGATGCGTGTTTTGAAATTGTTTTGAGGATTTGTTTTATGGTTGATTTTATAGGGGACATTTTTATTGTCCCCGCATTATTAGATTCCGCGGGGGGGGGGGGGGGGGGGGGTATTAACAAAAAAAAAAAATGGCGGACGGTTATACGCTGCTGTAAGAGATGGGCAGACACACGGGTCTGCCCCTACAAGAGTTGAATTTTTCACATTTATTAGGGTTTGATTGTTCATTGCGTCCGTCCTAATTGCGACTTCTTGTTTTTTGTTTTGGAGCGGCGGGATTATACTAATTTTATCGCTGGAAACAAAATAAATAAATCCGAAAAACGGCAAAGACAACGGCAATACAGAGTTAGTCTTGTCGTTTTGCGTTACTTGCGTTTATAACCCTTGCGAAACTTGCGAGAAGCCGTTGGTCGCCGCCGTTACCGTTGTTTTGTTTTCAGCGTTATTTTTAAATAATTTGACAGCGAGGCAGAGCAGATGTTTTTTAATAAGATTTTGCAAAACCGCTGTTTTTATTTGAGTTTGACAAAAAAGGGGCAAGCGTATATAATCGCTTTTATGAACTACTCAGCAGGCATCATCTATAATAAGTCCAAAGCAAATGCAAAAAAATTGGCTTACGAAATAGCCGATTGGCTAAAAAAACATAAATCTAAAGGATTTGTGTGCGATTCTGTGTCTATAAAACCCCGAAAATTTGACTTTGTCCTGTCTATAGGCGGAGATGGAACTATGCTTAAATGTATAAGAACTTTTGCTCCCCTAAATACCGCTATAAAAGGAATCAATTTGGGATCTTTGGGCTTTCTTACCGATACGGATACTAATCAAGTATGGACGCTTTTGAAAGATATTCTTGATAAAGATATAAAAGTTGAAAAAAGAGCGCTTTTGTGCGCGGAATTCAAATATCAAGATAGAAAAATGAGAATCATTGCGGCTAATGATTTTGTTATAAGGTCGACAAATGCCGGAAAAATCATCACCGTCGATGTCTCAATAGATAAAAAAATTACTACGGAATATAAATGCGACGGAATGATTGTCGCAACGCCTACCGGCTCTACCGCTTATTCTTTAGCCGCTTTGGGTCCTATAGTTTATCCCGATTTGTCGGTCTTCATTTTAAATCCTATTTCTCCGCATACCTTGACGCAAAGACCTATGATACTCTCAAATAAAAACGATGTGTTTTTGTCGGCGTATAATAAAAATCGCAAAGGGAATATACTTATATCGGTCGACGGACAGGATAATTATTTGATTTCTGACGATATTTCAATACGATTTTCTCTTTATAAAAAACCTTTGAGGCTTATAAAAAATTGCAGCAGACCGTATTTTGAAACTTTAAAGAAAAAACTTAATTGGGGGCTATAATGCTTACTTCTCTTTCAATAAAAAATTATGCTTTGATAGACGATTTGAATCTTGATTTTAATAAAGGCTTTATCGTCATCACGGGAGAAACAGGCTCTGGAAAATCTATTTTGATTGAGGCTGTAGAATTGTTGACCGGCGCAAGAGCGGACACTTCGGCAATAAGAAGCGGAGCAAATATCTGTTATTTGTCAGGCTCTTTTGTTTTTGAAAATCCGAAAATTGCAGAGTTTTTGGATAATCTCTCAATACCTCGTCAAGACAATAGCATATTGATAAGAAGAACTATTGAACATCAAGGCAAAAGCAAGGCTTTTATCAATGATTTTGCCGTAAATATATCCACTTTGGCGGCGCTTGGAGATTTGTTAATCAATTTTCACAGTCAAGATGAAAAACATGCTTTAAACAGCGGCGAAACTCAACTTATGCTTTTAGACGCAAGAATAGACGATTTGCAAAAAACGCTCGCTCAAACTGCGCAAATTTATGAAGAAGCCTCAAAATTAAAATCTGAACTTGAAGCCTTGAATTTGTCTGAAAGCGATAGAGCGAGAAAAATTGATTTGTATTCTTTTCAAATTGAAGAAATCAATAATGCAAATTTAAAACCTTCGGAAGACGAGCAATTGTCGGCAGATTTGCCTAAATTAAAAAATGCTGAGAAAATTTCCGCTTTGTGCGCTCAAATAAATACAGTTTTATATTCGGGAGAAAATACCGTCTTATCTCAAATGATGAAAACAAAAAAAGATATTGAAGCGCTGAATTCGCTCGGGGCGCAGGCTGAGGAAGCATTAACTCTGATAGATCAATCTTATTATCAAATTGAAGAGGCAAATAGATCGGTTGAAAATATTCTTGCAAAAAGCGAGATAAATCCTCAAAAATTAAACGAGGCTTTGGAAAGGGAAGAATTAATCAAAAAATTAAAAAGAAAATACGGCGCAAATATAACGGAAATTTTGCAATATAAAGATAAAATTCAAAACGAACTTGAAACTTTAAACAATCTCGGAGCAAATACTGCAAAATTAGAAAAAGATATTGAGGAAAAAATGCAGGTTTTGCTCTCATTATGCAAAGAACTCAGCCAAAAAAGAAAAAAAGAGTCGTCAACATTTTGCAATTATGTAAAAAAAGAATTGTCAGAACTTGAAATAAAAGACGCGGTTTTTGAAACTCGTTTTGAAGAAAAATCGCCGTCGGCAAACGGGTATGATAGAATTGAATTTATGTTTTGCGCAAATAAAGGCGAGGCGCTTTTACCTTTAAAAAACACGGCGTCAGGCGGAGAATTGTCAAGAGTGATGCTGGCTTTGGAATTGTCTTCTCAATTTAATAAAGATCAAACGACTGTATTTGACGAAATAGACGCGGGAACAGGCGGAAAAACGGGCGAGAAAATTGGCAAGAAATTGGGCGCATTATCAAAGAAAAAACAAGTTTTTTCTATAACGCATTTAGCGCAAGTTGCGGCTTTTGCAGACACGCATATAAAGATATACAAAGACACTCAAAATTCAAGAACTTTTACAAAGACGAGAATACTTTCTCAAGAAGAGCATATAGAAGAAATTGCAAGGATGATTTCCGGCGAGCAAATCACACAATCCGCGCTTGAACACGCGCAAAACCTCATAAAACTTTCCAAAACGGCAATTTAATAAAAAACTCATTTTCTCTTTTTTAATTGACATTTGTTCGGGTTTGCCATTCGTCGGGTATTCTTTACCCATTCCCGTTTAGGTTCACTATTCGTCCAGCGGGCGGGAGAAAATCACGCACCCCGATAGAGACATTCGGGAACAACAGAGGCAACAGCGCGCTTTGCGGGAAGGACGGGTTTTGTTTTTTATTTTTGTCGTTTTACCTTTATTGTGGGACGCGCTCCGCGAAGCATTTTGAGCGTATTTTGGCAGAATTTGTCTGCGCGCGTATAGCAGCGCTATCCAAACAGACAAATTCTGTCAAAAGACGCCAAAAGGCAAAGCGACCTTTCAGTCGCATTTAACTTAGAGACAGTCGTATGTAATCGCGGCTTCGCCGCACATTATTGTCTGCGCGTGTATAGCGGCGCTATCCAAACAGACAAACTTGTCAAAAGACGCCAAAAGGCAAAGCGACCTTACTATCGCGCTTAACTTAGAGACAGTCGTGTGTAATCGCGGCTTCGCCGCACATACAAGCGTTAGTTTTTTTTGGGGGGGGGTGATTATTTTGTAGATACTTCCATTATGTCGCTCGATTCTACTCCATTGATATTTAAAACAATTTCTTTTAAATTCTTTTCGCCTATCACTGTGATTTCGTAAGTTTTAGGAGAAATGTCATTTGAAACTTTTACGCTAAACTTTTTGAAAATATCATTTTTACGAGCGTCTATATTTAAAGTTTCGTCATAATCAACAGGCTCGGATATTTCGTAAAACACTCCAAATTCCGCATAATAAATTTTTTCCGCAGTTTGAATAGAACTCATCAAAGCCTTCCCCTCAGAAAGAAGATAATCTTTTATATAATTTTTATAAATCGGAACGGCAACAACCGCTAAAATAGCCAAGATAGCAATAACAACTATCAATTCAATCCTCGTAAAACCCTTATTGTTTTTCATAATCCCCTCTTTTTTGATTTGATTTATTTTTTGTAAGACGGCGCAAATATAACAAAAAAGCAGTTTGTTGTAAAACTATAGGATGCGGCAAGCCGCGATTACACACGACTGACTCTAAGTTGAGCGCAGGGCTGGAAAGCCGCTTTGTGTTGAAAGTGGATTCCCGATAGAGACATTCGGGAATGACAGAGTTGGGATGACGGTTGGAGATAATGAAGAAAAGAAACGACTGATATTGCAGGTCTTGCCCGCGCAAAAACCAAACTCCGCAATCGACAAATGCCTCGATTAGTTAAAGCCCGCAGGTGATGATAAATGAATTAATCAATATTTTGCTAATAAGGCGAGATGGAATAGATTATCACTTTTGGAATGGTTTTGTTGTTGCCCATTATGGTTGGATATGAAGTTTCTCCGCTGATTACTCCGCAGATTTTTACTATTTGCCTTTCCTTATAAGCGCCTCGTTTGCAATCAGGGGATAGGATACCGTAGAAAATTATATTGTTTAAATTAAAAAGGAAATCATTTCCCCTTTTTTGAAAGATTTGTATCGCTTCAAAATAAACATGTTTACCGTCCGTAGAGCCGCTTATATTGAGAACAGATTTAATTGGGTCAGCAACGGCTGAAAAAGCAGTAAAAATATCTTCAGGAGTAAAATCTTTATAAGCGATTTTTGGGTCTGTAGGATTTTCTGCCACCAATCTATTGAAATCATTAATCCTCATGATTTCTCTTTGTTCTTCTGCCGCTTTAGCCATCTTGCTTCTTTCTTCAGCCTCAAATTTTTCTTTATTGCTTTGACTGGAAAATGATGAAATCGGCGCATTAATTATATTGGACTCATTTACTTTTGTAGGATAAGGAGCAAGCGTATCCATATCAGTAGAAACGCCTACTATTAGATATTCGTCTATCCTATTTGTGATTTTGTTATTATCTATATACAAGATAACTCTGATAGGATTATTTATGCTGACTTTTTCGCCTTTCTTGAAACTCTCTTTTGCAAAATTAACATTGTTAAATTCTAAAATAATCGGTTCATTACCTTTAAGATTTTTAAAAACAGAATTCGGTTTAAATTCAAAATAGCCATTAGGACTGACATCAATGTCTTTTTGTTGATTGCTATAATACGCTCTGACTTGTTTATCAGCCTTATTGGCAAGATTGCCCTTAATTATAAGTTCGTCGGCATGACCTATACAAGAAAACAAAAACAAAAACGACATTACAAATACTGATTTTTTCATAATTGAACTCCCTTTGAATTAAATTTAACTTTAAGACATTCAAACAATTTTTTTATTTTGACAGAACGCTTTTATTCTTATCAATAGGCGGCAAAACGGAAATATAAGCGGCTGTGAAATTATTGTCTTGTTTCCATTTTTTCCATTATTTCCAAGTCTTTTCAATCTCTTTAAAGAGCGCGGGTCGGGTAGTTTTTTGTAAATTGTTTCTCATTTTTCAGGGGAAAACCGCGTCGCGACCCCGCCGTCCTTATTTATCAAAAACTTCGTGAAATTCCACTTGATTTTTGAGCCGAACACTCCGCAACAAACTTTTTATTAAACCAACTCATTAAAGCGGAATGTTTTGAAATTCTAAAATCATATTTATACGCCAAAGCCAATACAATGTAAAATATCGCATAATAAATTCTATTTAGGGCATTTTCAAAAGCAGAATTCTTTATATTAGTCTCTCGTTGTTTAATGCTTTTTTTGATTTTTCGATGGCAAGTTTTATTATTTCGTCTTTAAGCGGCGGCATAAAACACCTCTTTATTAACTACCTCGTCATGAAAAAAATAATTGCGCTCTAATTCTTTCCTTGTCATAGGATGCAAGTTAAGAATCAAACCATCATCGTAATATTTATAACCTAATTGAGATACTATACCCCAAATGATACTTCTCTTTTGCCTATCATCAGGATTAGCTTTAACTAAGACAACCACATCAACATCGCTGTCTTTTTGAGCATTGCCTTTCGCTTGCGAGCCAAATACATATAATCCCTCAAAATCATCAAGAGAAGTCTATAATGATGTCCTCAATTCTTTGGCGAGTTCATTCACTATTTCTTTCATATATGCGCCTCAAGATTAAAATGTTATATTATTTGAGACTGTTGGATTAGCAGGATAATATCAAAAAAACGGTTAAAAGACAAATAAACGGAGAAAAGATGGTAAAGGCAATTAGAAAAGCAATGCCAAAAACAAATGACAACAACAACGGCGCTTCTCGCAAGGGACGCAAAGTTTAATACGCAAAGAACGCAAAACGATAATACGACACAGCGTTGTTGTTTTGCGCAACTTGCATGGCTGCCGTCATTGCTGTTATTTTGCTTTCGGCATCATTTTTAAATGATTTGACAGACAGA
>JAITTG010000039.1 GCA_031287095.1 Candidatus Parendomicrobium reticulitermitis
TGGAAGCAGGAACCCGAACTTTGATTTTCATTTTTGTATCCTTTTTTGTGTATTGTAGTAAGAGGATTATAGCATAAATAATCAATTGCCCGCTTTAAACTATTATAATACATCCGATAGTCAACCGATGGATTTGTATAGACAATTAATGTGATAAATATAGCGGCAAATAAGCATCAGCCCGCCGTTTCATTAAAGTATAGCGTTTTAATTTGCTATAATTCGCCTTGTTTTACACCCGCCTTAATTACATCAAACAAAACAAGCAATAGCAAATATGGAGAGATGGCCGAGCGGTTTAAGGCGCAGTCCTGGAAAGACTGTTTGCCCGAAAGGGTAACTAGGGTTCAAATCCCTATCTCTCCGTTCTATTTTTTTGTTTGTCGTCAGCCTTTAATCAATTCTATAATGACAGAGCAATAAACCTATAAACGGATAACAATTTAACAATTCCTTTTCAAATTATGTGAATATAAATTTTTCTTGAGGCGAACTTTCAGCATATTTCATCAATTTATACGCTCTTTTTCTGCGAAGATACATTTTGTATAAGATAGGGACTTTGTGGTCAACATAATCATAAATTAAAACATCTTTTTTGTTTTTGTGTTTTCTGTGTAATCTTCCCGCATATTGAATCAATGTTCCTTTCCAAGATATTGGCATTGCAAGGAATAATCTGTCTAATCTGTCGTAATCAAAACCTTCCCCTAAATACTTGCCTGTTGACACGAGAACAATCCCTTCGTCTTTTGGCATATTGATAAGTTGAGATTGTATTGCTTCGGTTTGCTTTTTGCCCATACCGCCTTTTAAAATTATTATATTTTTGATTTCTTTTAATTTTTCAAGCAGCAAAAACAGATGTTCTTTTCTTTCTGTCAGCACAATACACGATTTATTTTTTAGATATTCTTTTTTTATATCGCCGCAAATTAATCTATTTCTTTCATCGTCTTTATAAATCTTTTCATATATATCGTTGATTTCAATATCGTCATGAAGATATGTAAAATCTGTGTTTTTATAAATTACAAATTTGTCCGATATATTGTTATTTGAAAATTGGTTTTTAGAAATTGAGACGATGTCCCCGCACTGCATTGAAACTATAGGCTGATGTCCGTCTTTTCTTTCAGTCGTTGCGCTTATTCCAAGCGCATATCTGCCCTTAAAACATTTTACAACTTGTTCAAAACTGAATGCCGCTATATGATGGCATTCGTCTATAATTATTTGTCCATAAGGCGATAAAAATTCATCAATGTTTTTATGTCTGCATAAAGTTTGAAGCATCGCAATATCTATTTGATTATTAAGTCTCTTTTTTGCGCCGTAATAAACGCCTATTTTAATTTTCTTGCTTTTAAGAAATGTGTTTAACCTTTCTTTCCATTGCTCTAACAATTGTTTTCTATGGACAAGAACGAGCGTATTTGTTTTCCTTTTTGATATGACATTTGCCGCTACGACAGTCTTTCCAAAAGCGGTAGGAGCCGACATAATGCAAATATCGTTTTGCAATATTTTTTCTACAAGAATTCTCTGCTCTTTTCTGAGATTTCCTTTGAATGCCGCTTGAATTGTATTTCCAGACAATCTCTTATCTTGAAGCCGCAGTTCTATTTTTAATTCATTGAGCAAACTTTTCAATTGATTTAAACAACCTCGCGCAATGGCAAGATGTTTTTCTTCAAGTTCTGCGCAACATATAACTCTGGGTTTATTGTATATAGGAAGCCTCATCGCTTGAAATTTATAGAATTCAGGATTTTTAAACGCGGCAAGTTTCTTGATTGTATTTAATAATTTTGGCGGGATATTTGATATATCAATGTAAATCATATTGCTTAATACGGCGCTAATATATTCAGGAAGGACTATATTTGAAAATAAAACCTTGTTTTCATTTAAAGCGGTTGTATCATTTGCCTTATCCTCAAATAAATTTTCAAAAGAATTTTTGTTTTGTCCTAAAATTGTTTCAAGCGTTTCAACGCTTATTTTATTTACATTAGATAAAAATTCCCATTGGTCATTAAAGGGAATAAAGTTGTCGTTGACAAAAACAGAATTTCCTTGTTTACGCGGGTTATTTTGCAATGGCAGGGCTATTAAATTTCCAAGCCCGCCTTTTGGTAAAAAATCCTGCGCCGGAAACATCCTGTCATAGGAAGAAAAACTTAAATGGGGATATTCTTCCATTGTTTTTGATAATAAAAATGTTCCGAGATTTCTAGCAAGACCCGCAGATACCGGATTTAAAAAGAAAAACCATATGTGAGCGCCTTTTCCTGAACGGGATATTTCAATATAAGCGGGCAGCGTCAAATTCTTACAAATATCAGAAAAACGCTTTATTTCTTCTTTATACTTATCATCGTCAAAATCTATAACAAGAAAATTTGCGGTATCATCTTGCAAAAGAGGATATATGCCGATAGTAAAATCTTTTTTATATCCATAGCGAGCAAATTCATTTTCATTATACCCTTGCAGATGCGATTTGATTATATCGTCAGTTATGGGTAGAAATTTATCTTTATTTTTTACTGGATAATACCCGTTTTTATGGGTTAAATTGTTTTCAAAACGGCGGGCATAAACATCTTGCCTGCCTTTAAATAATGATCGGAAAATATTTAGTTTCTCTTGCGTTGTGAATTTGTTATCAGTATGTTTTTGCGAGGATTTTATTTCTAATGATTTTAATTGATTGACGAGTTTTTCTTTTTCTTCTTCTAAAATGCGCAATCTGTTTAAAATATCTTGTTTGTTATCTATCATAAATAGTTAATTAAATCTGCATTCTCCTTTTACTTTAAGATTGGCGGATAATACTAAAAAACTATGGAAAGATAAATTGAAAATTGAGACATTTGTCCGCAACAATCGTCAATAAATGTTAAGATAGAATTAAATAACAAAAAATAGATACGGATAACAAATGAATTACACATACATTTTAAAATGTTCCGACGGCGCTTTATACACTGGATGGACAAACAATCTTGACAAACGGTTAAAAGCGCACAATAGCGGCAAAGGCTGCAAATATACGCGCGCTCGTTATCCTGTGAAATTGGTATATTCAGAGAGTTTCAAAACCAAACAAAAAGCGCAAAGCAGGGAATTTGCGATAAAGAAGATGACGAGGAAAGAAAAGCAAATGTTGATCAACGAAACACTCTAATTTATGAGAAAGTAGGATTATGACTTTTGATATCGGACAAAAACAATTTCGATATCATTTATCAAAAAATGTGTTAGAACGGTTTTAAAAAACTAGACATTGTCCAGAATTTATTGGGAACAACTTTTATATAACTCGAATAAAAATGAGTAATTGTTGTATATAGTTTTATTACAAAATCAAACAAATAGTTTAGTTTTTTTGTTTTACTAATGTGTTATATTTGCAATATATCAAATATTGTCTTGTGAATTTACTTTTTTATATGCCTAATAATATCATTTTTTGCTTTTAAATCCGTCCTATTCTCTCAAAAGTCTTGCCAACTATTATACTACCCAGCAGACAATCTTTCTGCAGTGCCACTAATGATTTTCATTAGCATAGATAACAGTTCCTTTTATATATTTAGATTGCAACTGCTATTTTTGTATTGAGATACTAAATCAATATATTTTTGTCAATACATATTGTATTTTTATGTTTTATGTTGTACAATACTATTATGAAAATAAAAAAACTGCAAGATATTTGTGCTGATATATTTTCAGGGGCAACTATATTTACCAATGATAATCTATCAAGAAAATATTATAGCGGTGGGTATAGAGTTATAAGATTAGCAGACATTCAAAACAATGAAATTTCTTTTGAAGATTGCTTATTTTATAATAAACAAGATTACAAAAAAAACAGATATCTTTTGCAAGACAATGATATTTTATTGTCCTCTCGAGGTACTATTTTTAAGGTTGCAATTTATTATAAAAAAGACTGTTATAAAACTATTCCTTCAGGATTCTTAACTTGTATTCGATTAAACCCAGATTTACATATGTCTGTGAATTATGTAGTTGCATACTTGAGGCATAAAGAAAAAGATATTATAAATGCAAAAAATACATCACAAACCAATGATAGAAAACCTAAAATTCAATTAAATCTATCTGATATTTTAGATATAGAAATTCCAATAATTCCAGATAAAATAAAAAAAGATATAGATAGATTGTCATTAGAAGCAAGTGATTTATTAAAAAATAGCATTCAAAAAACAAAAGAAGTGGAAAAACTAATTTTGGATATTTGATTATGTGGACATGAAATGAATAATTTAGAATTTAGTTATTTTCAGGCAACAAACATGTATGAAAAACTTTTGCCATTGGATAATAAAAAAAACAATGGAATTTTTTATACTGATATTTTTTTGGCTAACAAAATTTTAAAAAATTTATCTATATCAAAAGAAGACAGTATTTTAGACCCTTGCTGTGGGACAGGGTCATTTTTATTTTCTGCTTATCAGCAAGGGTATGAAAATATTTTTGGAGCAGATATAGACAAAAAATCAATTGATATAAGCAAAAAATATGTTCCTAATGGAAAATTTATACAGATTGATACTCTTGGAAACTCGTATGATAAAGTAAAAAATGCCCTTAAATTACAAGAGGTTGATTGCATAATTGGAAATCCGCCTTATGCAGTTTTAAATTCTCAAACAATTTTAAATGCCGATGAGAATTTTTTAGAAAAAATAAATATCTCGGGTAATAATCTATTTATAGCAGCTCTTTTCAGGGCTTTTGATTTGGTAAAAAATGGGGGATTAATCTCTTATATAATTCCTAAAAATTTTTTACATATTGATTCGTATTCAAATTTAAGAAAGTGTCTTTTAAAAAATAAAACTATATTGGAAATTGTTGACATAGGGCAATATTTTAACAATGTTAGAGGAGAGCAGATAATTTTAACTTTGAAAAATTCTGCGCCTCCAAATGAGCATAAAATTATTTTAAAAAAATTAATTTTTAGCGAGTTTGTTAATACTATTGAAATAAAACAAAGTTTTTATGAGAATGAAATAATGCATTTTCAGTCAAAGATTGAGCAAGATATTTTTGTGAGATTAAAGAAATCCTTTTGCACTTTAGCAGATATTTGCAAAGGTTATATTGGAAGAGGTAAATTTAAAAACAGTAATTCAATAACGGGAAAAGATATTAGAAAGTTTGGATATAAAAACTATGTTGCTCCAAAAAGCGGCAATCAGATTTTTATTCAAAATATTTACAGCGCAGAAGCAGGCATAATTGCGGCGTTTGGTGGTAATTTGCAAGCCTCTGAAACTGTTACTATATTGACAGATAGCTCGCCAGAAATGTGTAAATATCTTTTAGGAGTATTACATTCAAAAGTTTGTAATTTTTATTTACAAAAGTTCTGTTATAATAATTCTAAACTTACTATGCATTCTGATGCAAAATATCTTAAACAAATACCGTTAAATATAAAGGATAAAAAAACTTTTAGTCGAGTTATTGCTTATGTTGAAAAACTTGAAATGGAAGAATATCTTTCTTCTAAGTGGTATGATTTAGTTGAGAAAATAGATAATCTAATGTATGAAACTTATGGATTTGATTTAGTTCAAAGAGATTTTATTGAACTCTCTATGAAACAAAGATTTTCTTCGCGGTGGTATAAAAATGGTAAATAATGCAAATGAGTTGAGTGGAAAGGAGTGGTTGCAAAACTCTTTTAGTATTTGGCGTGGATTATCAAAAACTCCAGAAGAGAAATTTTTAAAACACCCCGCTTCTTTCCCTATATCGTTGTGTGAAAAAGTGATTAAAACTTTCTCGCCAAAATCAGGGAAAATATTAGACCCATTTAATGGCATTGGCTCAACAACAAAAGCCTGCGAAAATTTAAACAGGGAAGTTGTAGGCATAGATTTGTCAGAAGACTTCTGTGAAATAGCTAGAAGAAGAATATCTAATAAAAAGAATATTAAAATAATTGCAAATAATAATATTGCTGAATTAACAAAACAGCCTGAAAACTATTTTAATCTATGTTTTACATCTCCGCCATATTGGGATATTCTTAATATGAACAGAAGCGTTGATAATAAGAAAAATATTAAAAGTTATTCTAACAAAACAGACGATATAGGCAATATCAATGACTATTCCGTCTTCTTAAATAAATTAGAAGATATTTTTTCGCAAGTTCATAGAGTTTTGAAGAAAAATGCTTATTGTGTTGTCAATGTTATGGATATCAGAAAAAAAAGCATATTCTATCCTCTGCATAGCGATATAGCAAATATTATGCAGAAAATAGGATATATATACGACGATATTATTATTTGGGACAGACAGAACGATTATAATAATATGCGTCCGCTTGGCTATCCATTTAAATTCAGGGTAAATAAAGTCCATGAGTATTTAATGATTTTTATGAAATAGGAGCGTGTAAATTATAACAGCCCAGTAATTTTATGCATGTGTTGGTTGTTTGGCAAGTTCTCAAAGAATGGCTACACAATCTTATATTCGCATAGTCGGGATAATTGGACATGCTCTGCTCAGTATACAAAATTTTAATATAGGATCTAGTTTATGAATAATGAAATGGCTTACCTACTTGGAATGATATGCGGAAATGGGACGATTCGGCGCGGCGATAATGAAACTAATGTATCGATAGAAATTCCCCATAAAAAACAATTAACTGAAAGCGGACAAGATGTTTTAATTTATGTTAAAGCGAGTATTGCGGACATAAAGAATACATTAGAGCCATTAGTTGGAACTAGTATGAATTTTGTTCAGTCTCAGAATGCAACTATATTATCGCTAACAAAAAGAAACGAAGATTTTTTAATAAGAGAAGTTTTAAGACTGATAGGGAATTCTATTTCTCATGAAGATATAAGAATTCACAGAGAAATATTTGAATGTTCAGATGATATGAAAAAATTGTTTTTGAAGGGCTTTGCGGATACAACGGGATATGTTCGCAGAAGCAATTATTTCTTTGACAAATATATGCACAGAGTATATTTAGAAATTCCTCAAAATTGGTTATTAGTTATTGATATTTGTAATCTGTTAAAGTCCATAGATATTCCTGTTCATAGCATCGATTGGGCTCATCCAAATATGAGAGACGGCAATCTCAAAAAATACAATCAAGGATTTCATGATTTCTGGAAAAAAGAACATCAAATCAAAATTTTTATCAATGAATTCTTACCCATAAGTTTCAGCGTATCTCATAAAGTACAATCGTTGCATCATTTGTCTGAAGAATTAGAAAACGGATTATTGGAAGTAGGAAAAGATATCAATAAGACAACCCATAAATTTTATTGGGATACAAAGGAGAGCGCTAAAATAAAGCCTCATCATCCAGCAGAAACGGACGATTTTATCCCAGAAAAGATAAGAGGAAAGCATTATAATTCTTGGAAAGATATAGCCAAAGATTTGGGGTATGTTAAATGACGAATAAAATCAATGAAAAAGTATTGTATGAACCTATAAAGAAATGGTTAAAAAAGTATCTGGAATATCATTACAAAAGCAACGAAGTTATAGTTGTAGATTCTCACAGTCAAAGACTAGACAAAGTTTTATTACAAAATAAAATTAAATGCGATGTTGCAATAGGAATTGATATACAAATTGATGTCTTAGGTATTTCCAAAAAAGATGATAAATATAAATTGTTTTTTGTTGAAGCAAAGGCAACAAGATTAACATTAAGGGACTTAGGTCAATTATGGGCTTATGTAAAATTAATAAATCCCGAAGAAGCATTTTTGATAACATCGGAAAGTTTTGGCAGTTTAGATAAAATCTTAAAAATATTTAAAAGAGAAGATATGTTAGATTTTGGCGATGGTAAAAAAATAAAGAAAATCCAAGTTCTGTTATGGGATTTAAAAAACAATCTGCCAGACTTATCTTCGAAAATTCCGAAAATTTAAAATCGAGAGAATGACATGAAGCAGTATCTTAACTTAAATGGCAAATCTGGCATTGAGGCTTATGAAATAGGCGATACTTATGTTGCTATAAAATTTAAAAAAACTAATAAAATTTATACATATAGTTATCATCTCGCTAAAAAACATAATGTTGATAATATGAAGAATTTGGCTGAAAAAGGACAAGGATTAAATAGTTATATCATGAAAAATGTTAGAAATCTATATGACAAATAATATAATTGACATTTATTTCGATGCTCCCCTATCATTCGAAGCAAATAATATTAAGCCTTTAAATGGAATTGTTGGATTGTATTTTATATTCAGTTCAAATATTCAGATACAATATCCATTTGATAAATCAAAATTATTATATATTGGGATGAGTGAGAAAAAGACAAATAGCATAGGAAGCAGACTCATCGGACATTTTGAAGGTAAATCAAAAAATATAGGATTAGGTAATTATCGCAAAGTAGAACCGTTAAAATTTACATATTTAAATTTTGACATGTTAAAAAATATTTGGAATTTTAGTATAGAAGATTTAGAAAGTTATTTTATATTAAGTTTTGTTAAAAATTTTGGAATATATCCTATCTGCAATAATAAAACAGGGTTTGAAATTCTAAAAAATATTCTTTCTGTAAATTTTAAAATTGACTGGAGTTATTTTAAATGAATGAAAAAAATACAATTAAAGCAGGTAAAGAAATCTTAAACGCTTTTTTTCAATCCATCTCTTCTATTGAAGGAGTAGATTTGGAAATTTCAAAAGCATTGTCTGAACTATATAATAAAGGTGAATTTACTGAAAGTAATGTTGTAAATAAAATTAGAAAAATAAGAGAAACGAATGCCAATTAAAATAAACAATTTACTCATTTCTGGAATTAGAGGAATTCAAACATCTCTTAACATACCATTAAACGAGAAATCAATATTGTTGTATGGTGAAAATGGTTCAGGAAAGAGCAGTATTGCAGATGCTATTGAATGGCTATACAAAAATGATGTATCTCACTTGACGGGCGAAGAAGTTAATTTGCAAGAGGCTATGCGGAATTCATACATTGAAAAAAATATAAATTCGGAAGTATCTATTGCATATCATTCAAATCTCAATATTTCAAAAAAATTATTTTATAAAGGCGTTAAATTAACTTCTGAAATGTCTGATGGGGCAGATGAGTATATCAACGCATCTAAAACAGAAAATCTATTGATTAGATATCACTTACTTAGGGAGTTTGTCAGCCAAAGGAAAAGCGACAAATTGAAATTTCTCTCTGATATTATAGGTTTTTCAGAAGTCACAAAAGTAAAAGATATTTTAAAGAAGGTTTTTAACTCGGTAAAAAATGAAATCAAAATGCAAAATTTTGAAAATTTAATAATTTCTCAAAAAGAAACCCTTGTTTCAAAAATAGGGGCAGTAGTAAGTCAAGAAGATAAATTTGTTGAGAAAATAAACGAGATAATAAGACCTTTAGAAATTAATGAAGATGCAAAAACCATAGAAGATATTGACAATATTTTAGCAACTATAAAAGAACATTCAAATGAAAAACAAATAATTTCAAAAAATTTTCTTGAAATTATAAAAAAACTATTAGATACTCTAAAAAGTGAAATAGATTTAATAGATATAGAATATAGAAATTTTTTTGAAGAGTATAACAAAATTGCTGTTGATACAAAGACTATAATGCAAACATTTTTGTCAGAATTGCTAATAGCAGGAAATACTGTCATAGAGAAAAAATATCATAAAGATAATATATGTCCTCTGTGCCTACAAGAGAAAAATCTTTCAAATTTGAATGTAGAAATAAAACAACGCCTTAAAGAAATCAATAAATCAATGCACTTAAAAGATAAATTTGAAAATGCAAAACGATTAGTTTTTTCTATATCGTCAGAACGCATAAAAAGAATAGAAGATGTCTTAAATAATACTGCAATTTGTGAGCCTAATAATATAAAAATCAAGCAAGCATTGGAAAACCTAAAAATAAAATTTCAGAATTATCAATATGAAACTGAGAAGAAAATTCTTGCAGATAATATGTTGCTAAAACCAGAAACTTTGTCTGTTACAAATGAGGATTTTGAAATTCAAGCCGATATTTCTCATAAATTAGAGATTGTTAATAATCTCATAAAAAATGATAAGAGAACTGAAGTTTTTTCAAATATATCTGCTGCAAAGGATGCATTTCTAAAAATAAAAAAAATTGAAAATGAAAAAACAAAATTAGAACATCAAAAAAAATCTCTGGAATTGATTTATAACGAATTTACAAAACAACAAAAATTGGGATTAGAAGAATTTATAAATCATTTTTCAAGTTTAATAAATGATTTTTATCAATATATGAATCCTGATGAACCATTCCAAGAAATACGAATAATTACAATTGGAGAAGATGATGGATTAAAAGGGATAACTATTGAGTATAAATATAATAATGAATGGGTTGCTCCTCCTCAAAAATATTTTAGTGAATCTCATTTGAATTGTTTTGGCATAGCATTTTTCTTGGCTTCAGTTGTTGCATTTAATAAAGAAAATAAATTTATTGTTTTGGATGATGTAATTTCAAGTTTTGATACAAGCCACAGAATTAGATTTGCAAATTTGCTTTTTGATAAATTTAAAGATTATCAGATAATACTATTAACTCACGAAACAGAATGGTTTAATTATGTAAGTGCCTTAGCAAAAAAGAATGCATGGTTAATTGATGCGCTGAAATGGAGTAAAACTAAAGGTACTTATATAGATAATAATCCCACTGAATTAAAGGTTTTGATTGAGAAAGAACTTTCAAGTGGTTCGGGCGTAGTCTTGGCTAACTCTATGAGGCAATATTTAGAACATTTTTTGAAAGAAATATGTTTTAACATTGAAGCAGAAGTTAAGTTTAAATTCAACGATGTCAATGAAAAAAGAATGCTAAATGAACTAATGGATAGTCTGAAATCAAGAATTAATAAAAAAGGAAAGTCTAATTGGGCAGAAGAACTTAAAATAATAGACGCCCTTTCAAATTCTTCCGTATTATCCAATCTGCTTTCTCACGATAATACATTTAGTCCCAAAATGGGCGATCTGCAAGCTTTTTGGGCAGACATACAAAATCTTGAAAAGATATTTGTATGCCAAGATAAAAATTGTAAAAAACCTAAAGTTTCAGTAAAGAATTATGATAGTGTAAATAATAAAATTAGATGTGGTTGTGGAAAAACTGAGTATTATTGGAAAAATTCATAGTATATAAAGATTTCATTCACTTTAAGATTTTGCTTTTATAAAAAGCGCTCTACTCTAATAAGAAAACATTTGTTGTTAATAAGTGTTTCTTTAAATAAAAGACTTTCATTTCTGCAATACGCAATATATATCGGGTAAGAGTATTTTTACTTCGGGGTGTTTTTTGTCCATATCGTCTTGTTTTTGCCACCAAATTATAAGTTTAACTTCGGCAATTTTAGGGATATATCCTCTTTCAAACTGTTCGTTTAATTTCTTTTGAAATATATTTGAAAAATGTATTACTTTATTATCTCTATCATCGCGGCAAAAATATTTTCCATTTTCATAATCTATTTTTAGTTTTGTCCCGCTCTTTATTTTGTTTGCATTTTTTTGATTAAAATAAAACGAATTAAGATAAATGTCTTTAAATCTTGCAGGCAATATCTTTTCGTCAGGTTCAGGATATTTGTAATCGTCTATTTTCCTGACAATACTTGGAATAATCTCCATTTTATTTTTGTCATAGCAGTTCACATTCGCCGCGCAATGAATATATAAATTTGTTTTAGCCCTTGTCATTGCAACATATACTACTCGTTTTTTCTCGTCGGTTATAGGCTCTTGCTTTAATACAAGAAACACATTATCAAATTCTCTTCCCTTCGCCTTATGAATCGTTGAAACAATAACAGCCGCATCTTTATTTATAGAAAAGTCTTCCAATTTAGATTCTCTTATAAATTGCAATAAGTCGGTTTTATATTTTGTTTTTGGATTTGTTTCCTCAAAATCTTTTATGAGATTAGCGCAGTATTGATAGGATTGGCTTTCGCCAAATTCTTGCTTGGTTAATCTTTTTGCATTTTTCCATGTTTCTTCATCAATAGTATAAATGTCGTCTGCAAGTTTAAGCGCTTCAACAAAATATCTGACCTCGACCAAGTTGTAAAGATTAAAGCCTGCATTGTCTTGTATGAGTTTTGCCGTAATTCCTTTTTTAATAAGAAGTCCCGCTATTGTTACCGCCTCATCATTGGTTTCAGTCAAAACACAAATTGAGCCTATCAATGATTTAGATAGAATATCATCAACAACAGGTATGCTTAAATTCGTATATTGATATTTTGTAATAATTACTTCGCCATCTGCGTCTTGGATGGCATGAGATGGAGTTTCTTTAATGCGGTCTGCGAGGTTTTTTGCAAAATCGTTTGCAAGCGCGACTATATTTCTTTTACTGCGGTAATTGTCAAGAAGTTCATATTTTTGAGCAGCATAATCCGTTATTAAGGCTTTGAGATATTTTGAATCAGACTTTCTGAACTCATAGATATTTTGGTCATCATCGCCTACGGCAATAACGCGCAATTCTTCATTATTGTCCATTAAGGCTTTAACAAGCAAATATTCCGTTTCGCTCATATCCTGAGCTTCATCAATAACCAAAACAGTTTTAGTAATTTTACTTTGCTCAATTTCGCCGTTTTGTATTTGTTTTACCGCTTTTTCAATTATTTTATCGGTTTCTCCAAGATTTCCGAGTTTGCCGAGCAAATCAAAACAATAGGAATGGAATGTAGTTATTTGAATAAAGTTTGCGGCATTGCCTATCAGCGCAAGAAGCCGTTTTTTAAATTCTGTTGCGGCGGCGCGCGAAAAAGTCAGCATTAACATTTGTTCGTGCTTAACATCTTCCATCATATACAGCGATGCGAGTTTATGAACTAATACTTTTGTTTTGCCGCTGCCGGGTCCTGCGGCAACGACTATATATTTAGATTCGGCGTCATTTATTATTTTTAATTGCGTAGGCGATAATTCTCCAAACAATTGTTTGAATTTTTGAGGAGTCATATTTAATTTAATTTCTTTTTCACGACCGCCCTTAAAATATTTATGGATAAAAATCTCATAATTCAACTTAAAATAATCGTCGACAAATTGTAATGCGTCCGCATAATCGATTGTCATTCGTTTAGCATATTCGCCTACAATATGTATTTGTTCAATTTTATTTGAATAAAATTCTTCAAGCCGCTTATAATCCTCTTTTTTATATTGTCTGTAATTGTCTTGCTCTGTGCGTTCAATCCGCATTGCATTATATGAGACAAGAAACGCTCCGTCTAAACGCAGCGCTTTAATTTTTGATAAATAGAACAATGCGTCGTCAATTTCATCAAATGAAACTTTACTTTCAAATAAACCGCTATGTTCGTATTCTTCTTTTAGTTCGAGGCAGGAAAATTCGACGGCAATATCTTCTATTGCAGAGTTGTCTTGAATGCAGCGGCTTTTATTAAACAAGAATTCAATAATAAATCGCGCCAATTGCATCCGCTTTTTTCGTTTTTCATTAAGTTCGTCAATTGTAAAATTGGATTTAACAATAAAAATGTCTTTGATGCCGCTGCGCCTGCGCTTTATCAATTGTTTGACGGCTAAATAATTAAATACATCTTTTAATTTTTGCAGCGGTATTTCCGCGTCAGATTTTTTGTTGAGCTCTTTGAGATTGATTTTTTGCCCGCCGCTTGTAATCTCTGTTGAAATAGTTTTTTCTATATCGTTATACTCGTTTAAAATATTTAATGATTTATTGATTTGCCCTCTGCGTTTTATAAATGCGGTAAGGTCTTTTGCATCGGCTAAAATTCTTTCTTCCCTTAAAAGATTAATTGCTCTAATAACGCTCTCTTTTACGATTCCGAGCATGTCCGATATATAATCAACTCTGGATTCTCCAATGTCATTTCCCGCATTAGCCCTATGTTTTGCCCCGATAAGTTTAGAGATTATGCGGACTGCGTCTTGTCGTTCTTTATCATTGCTAAATTTGGAAGATGCGTTTATTTTTTCTACCGCTTCCTGCATATTTTTTACCAAAATACTGTTTGCATAAATTCGCGGCATATTTTGACCGCGTTTCATAAACCCGGATTCCTCTAATGCCGATACGGCGGTTTTGACTCTCATTTCTATATCGTTTACGGAATCGTCCCATCCTGCTTCTCTTGCTATTTCCAATGCGGATTTTGATACGCAAGCGCGCAGTCTTGTTATTTTTTTAATTGCTTTCCAAATTTGCTTAATTTCTTTTATTGAAAGTTTTGTTTGATTTAGCAGTATAAAGTGTTTATTTAAATCTTCGTCGTCAAAAAGAACAAAACAGTCTGCGCTTATTTTTTCGTCCCGCCCTGCTCTTCCTGCTTCTTGCACATAGTCTTCAAGCGAAGTTGAGATATCATAATGAATAACAATGCCTACATTGCTTTTGTCCACTCCCATTCCAAAAGCAGTTGTCGCTACAATTACGCGAGCCTCGCCGCGCATAAACTTGTCTTGATTTTCTATTCGCTCCTTTCTGTCTAATCTACCGTGATAATATACCGCTCCGCCGCCGCATCCATCTTCATTAAGCCTGCTCGATAGTTCTTTTGCCCGTCTTGTGCGCGACACATAAATAATCGCAGGGCAGTTATCCGTTTCAAGCAAAGTCCGCAATTGCTGATATTTTTCTTCTTGCGTGGTTTTAGTAAATACATAATACTTGAGATTTTTTCTCTGCGTTGAAGCATAAAACAATTCTAAATTAATTGATAATTTTTCTTTAAAGTAATTTTTAATATCTTCAATAACTCTCTGCTTTGCAGTTGCAGTAAAACAAGATACGGGTATTGCTTCAAGCAAATTCTTTTTGTTTTGATATTCTTTAATAAAGCCGCCGATATATAAATAATCAACTCTAAAATCCTGCCCCCAAGATGAAAAACAGTGAGCCTCATCTATAACAAAGCGGACAATATTGCGTTTTAAAAGTAAGATTTCAATAGATTTGCTTCTTAAAGATTCTGGAGAAATATACAAAATAGACGCCGACCCGTCTTCAACTCTCTCAAATGCTTTCGCTCTTTCGATAGGGTCAAGCGCGCCGTTTATAGTCACAGCGTCAGTGATTCCCTTTTGTTCAAGATTGTCAACTTGGTCTTTCATTAGGGATTGCAGCGGAGACAAAACAACGGTAAGCCCCCTGACAGCCTCGCCGCAAACAAGCGCAGGCAATTGAAATGTTATTGATTTTCCGCCGCCCGTTGGAAATATTGCAAGTAAAGATTTGCCGTCGATAGCGGCGGCGGCGGCTCTTTCTTGCAACGGCTCATTATCATAAGTTCTAAACGACGGATAATCAAAAAATCTTTGTAATGATTTGGCGGGATCAATACTTTTATTGCAATAATCGCAGCCTGTCATACATCTTTTGCCGCGAAGATTATAAATAATATTTTCAACAAGCGGATAATTTTTAATCACCCATGGCGGAGTTATTGAATATCTGTTTTCAGCGCTGATAAGCGCCAGAGAAAAACTAAGTTCTATCGGATTTTCGGCAATATATTTATTTATATCCGCATTTGCGCATATTTTGCCGTCAAACAAGCTTTTAATATCAGCCGCGCAATTAGAATCAGAAGAAAATCCCGCATAATTAAAAAAATGTTTAAACTCAAACTTTTGGCAAAGCAGACAATAATATATGCTTTTAAGCCTCGCATCTAATTTATTAAAGGCTGAAAGTTCGTCAAAAAATAAATCTTTTGCTTTTTTAGAATCGTTGAGAGGATTATTGAGTTCATTCGATTGCAGTTTATAATCCTTGACAAGATTGTGATATGGTTTTGATGGGAATAATAACGGCGAGAAATACAATGTGTCAATATGTTGTTTGACTTCAGCGCGAGCAACGGCGTCTTTAACAAACTTTAAGTCATGATTAGAAATATTGTGTCCGCATATATATTCTGCGCCGTTTAGAAAATGTGAAAATGCCGATATATCATTAGAGCGGTATTCTTCCCCATTGATTTTGACAGCGCCGATATCAAGGATTTTCTTTCCCAAAAAATCAGTTTCTACATCAAAAAATACAATTGTATTATTCATTGTAATATCGGTCTTTCCTTAATTTATTTTAACTTAGACAGTAAATCATAGGAGTTTATATTGAGTTTTGAAAACGCAAAACATTTTAAAGCCAAATCTTTAAGGGACGCTCCAAAGTGATAGACCTCATTATCGTCTAAAACAATAAATCTGTCATGAAAATTTTTTGTCTCTCTTAATTCTATCGGGGGATATTGTGAATTGTGTTTTTGTAAATCAAGCAAAATCGCTTTATTGATATTTTTTGTATATATAACAGCCTTAACGCCTTTTTTTCTTTTGGTCAATAATTTAAACGCTCTGTCGTCAATATAATTGTCAATTATAACAATGGATTTTTTCGCTTTCCTTATTAAATCAGATGCAAAAGCATAAGCGTCAAATATTTGCCCTTCAAAAAACACTCATTGTTTTGGAATAATCTGGTTTTGTTCCATCAGTTCAAACACTTTTTCTAAGTTCTCATCAGTTTTCAATTGCTTTAACTCAACCTTATCTAATCTCTGAAAAATTTGAGCGTTTGATAACAAAAATTTTCTCATTTCAACAAAAGCATTCATTATTTTTATGCTGACGCTTACGGCTTGTTTGCTTGATAATACGGCTGATAACATAGAAACGCCCTGCTCTGTAAAGGCAAGAGGCATTTTTCTTAGCCCCATCTTTTCTTTATTGGAAATCACAATTTGTGATATCCAATTTTCAAACTCAGGCTTTGTCAGTTGAAACATAAAATCATTAGGAAATCTGCTCATGTTTCTTTTTACGGCTTGATTTAACACTCTTGTTTCTACCATATATAATTCAGCCAAATCCCTATCAAGCATCACTTGCTTATCGCGGATCGCATATATTTTAGATTTAATGTTATTGTATTGATTTTCAACGCTAACGAGTTTGTTTTCTGACACTTGCAACCCCCTCTAAATACTCATAATATATCCGCCATTTTACTAAAAGCGCTTTATTCTCACAAGAAAACTGTTGTTGTCCCCTTGACATATTTTCACAAATAATCTAATATCCCAAAAATCACGGGGAAAGCATACCAGCGAACTATGTTTTAAATTTGAGCAGTCGTAGTTTTGGCGGGTTTTATGGGCGTCGCTATAGGCAGTTGACATAGGAAGCAAAGAAGCATGTCCAAAAATACGGTTCAAACCGTGATTTAGATGATTTTAAAATAAAACAAAGGAGATTCATTATGAGTAATCAGAATTACAAGTTTGAGACATTGCAAGTTCACGCAGGACAAGAAAAGCCGGATCCAGCCACAGATGCAAGAGCGGTGCCTATTTATCAGACATCGTCTTATGTTTTTAAAGACAGCGCTCAAGCGGCGGGAAGATTTGCCCTAACCGAGGGTGGAAATATCTATACCCGCCTTATGAACCCAACTTGGGACGCTTTTGAGCAGCGCATTGCGGCTTTGGAAGGCGCAGCCGCGGCTTTGGCTACTTCGTCAGGCGCAGCGGCGACAACTTACGCTATACAAAATATCACGCGCGCAGGCGACCATATTGTATCCGACAAACAAATTTACGGCGGCACTTTTAATCTTTTCGCCAACACTTTTAAAGATTTGGGCGTAGAGGTCACTTTTGTCGATGGAGAAGACCCTAAGAATTTTGAAAAAGCCATAAAGGCTAACACTAAGGCTGTTTTCTTTGAAACTTTGGGAAATCCAAACTCAACCGTAGTTGATATTGAGGCTGTGGTATCTGTAGCCCACAAACGCGGCATACCTGTGATAGTGGATAATACTTTTGCAACGCCTTATTTGTTAAAGCCTATTGAATACGGCGTTGACATCGTAGTCCACAGCGCGACAAAATTTATCGGCGGACATGGAACTTCTATCGGCGGCGTAATAGTTGACAGTGGAAAATTTGATTGGTCTGAGAAAGGCAAATTTCCCGGACTTTCAGAGCCAAATCCAAGTTATCATGGTTTAGTATTTACAAAAACGCCGTTTCCTCCATATATCATAAAAGCGCGCACAACGCTTTTAAGGGATACGGGTTCGGCATTAAGTCCGTTTAACGCTTTCTTGTTCTTGCAAGGTCTTGAAACTTTATCTTTAAGAGTTGAAAGACATTTGGAAAACGCGCTTAAAGTTGTGGATTTCTTAAAAACTCATCCTCAGGTGGAAAAAATAAATCATCCTTCTCTATCCGACCATCGCGACAATAAGGTTTATAAGAAATACTTTCCAAAAGGCGCAGGTTCAATTTTCACATTTGAAATCAAAGGCGATGCGGCAAAAGCGAAAAAGTTCACAGAAACGCTTAAACTTTTCTCCTTGCTTGCAAATGTGGCGGATGTAAAATCTTTGGTAATACATCCCGCTTCTACCACTCATTCTCAGGTAGAGCCCGACGAATTGCTTGCCCAAGGCATCAAGCCTAATACAATCCGTTTGTCCATAGGCACAGAGCATATTGACGACATTATCAATGATTTAAAATTTGCTTTTGACGCAGTGAAATAAAAAACAAACGGCTTCTCGCAATCGGCAGCCGCCGCGCCTAAACCCTGAAAGGGTTTAATGTCATTAATAATCCCATATTGCCGCAAACTATGCAGGGACATAGTAACAAGGAGATATAGAATGAAGAAACTTATCAGTCTGATTGCAGGAATAGTTTTATCGGTATCATTATTCGGAGCAAACTTCTCGCCGATTTTTGCTCAGGCTCAGGATTATAAGCAAGGAATAGTTCAGACCACGCAGTTTGGAAAAATTCAAGGGACTAAAAATCAAAAATCTCTTGTTTGGGAAGGCGTGCCTTATGCAAAGGCTCCGATAGGGGATTTGCGTTGGAAAGCGCTCGCAGATACAGACGCTTGGACGGGAATAAAAATTACAAATAAAGAAGTAATAGCGACTCAATTGTCAAAAACCGGCGCAATAGGCGGCGATGATTCTTTAAATCTTACTATCTATAGACCAGATACAAAAGAGGTTAATCTGCCGATTTTGGTTTATATTCATGGCGGCAATAATCAAACGGGCAAAAGTACGGAATTTGATTCAACCATTTTATCGGTCAAACTCAATGCCGTTGTAATTACAATAAATCATCGTTTAGACATTTTGGGTTTTAACCCTTTGCCCGCTTTAAAAACAGGCAATGCTTTGGAAGATTCGGGCAATTACGCTTTGCTTGATATCAATAAAGCGCTCGATTGGATTATTGCTAATGCAAAAGTTTTTGGCGGAAATTCTGATAATATAACAATATCGGGTTTTTCGGCGGGCGGCAGAGACATTTTGGCTATACTTGCGTCTCCTATCTTCAAAGGGAAATTCAAACAAGCAATTTCTTTTAGCGGCGGCATAACGCTTTCAGACCCGCAAATTAGCAGAGAAATTTACGCTCAAAAATTGTCTAAATTTGTTCTTGAAGATAAAATAAAAACCAATGAAAAAGACGCTGTTAAATGGCTGCTTGGAAATTCAAAAGAAGTCCGCGATTATTTATACAGTCTATCTTCTGAAAGATTGGTTTTGACTTTTGGCAACGGCAATATCCGTATGGCTGGGTTTCCCCATCTTTTTGCGGATGGAGTTGTTCTTCCAAAAGAAGGCTCTAAAACAACAAAGTTTAACAGCGTTCCTTTAATACTATTGGACAGCGGCAGCGAGTTTTCAATTTTTGCCGTCAATGATCCATATTTCGCAAAGAATAATAAAGAAGTCTTGCTTAAAGATGAAAAAATCAAACAAGAACTCGCATGGACTATTAAATACGGCAGTCTTCTTTATAAATACGCCAATGTTGAAGATGTCGTCAAAACCATTTATGGCAAATACAAATCTGATATTTATTCTGTGAAAATAGATTGGGGAACGGACGAAGGAATAGTCGGTCAAGAATTTGCCCAACTTTGGGGCGCTCATCACGGTATTTTTCTGCCTCTTTTAACTGAAAAGCCGATTTTAACAAGCGCATTATTTCCAAAGAGTTTTACAAGCAAAGGCGTCAAAGAAGCAGGCGCGGCATTACAGCAATACATAAAGAACTTTATTTGGGATGGTAATCCCAATGGGCAAAATCTTGTTCAATGGAAGCCATGGGGCAAAACGCCAAATCAACTAATAATCAATGCTGATGCAGGCAAGGCAAATATCTATGAGAGTTCTCAAATCATAGACCAAGCCGAAGTAATTGCTCAAATCGCAAATGATAAATCAATAGATGAACAATCCAAAAAAATTATAATATCCCAAGTATTAAACGGAAGATGGTTCAGCAAAGATTTAGACAAGAAGTTTAAAAACGCGGGCGTATGGGTAACAAAGTAAGGCGCGCCAGAGCCGCGATACGCACGGACGGCGTAACAATTTAAGCGCGATGGGACGACCGCTTTACCTTTTATTGTGCGAACACATGGGTTCGCCACTACAATTTGGCGTCTTTTAATATTGTAAGGGCGGATTTCAAACCCGCCCTTGCGACTCAAGGACAAATTCTGCCAAAATACGCTCAAAATGCTTCACGGAATCGTGATTTAATGAATAAATCATAGGGGCGAACCCATGTGTTCGCCCTAATAAATCGCGGCGGCAAATAATAATTTGCCGCTACAACGCAAAACGGAAAAATAAAATGCCAAAACTTTCAAGTCGTTTAGATGGTTTTACAGAATCTGTCATAAGGAAAATGACAAGAATCGCCAATAAATACGGCGCGGTCAATTTGTCGCAGGGTTTTCCTGATTTTGAGCCGCCTAAAGAAATTATTAAAGCTCTGGAAATTATTTCTGCGGCGGGTCCCCATCAATATGAAATCACTTGGGGAGCGCAGATTTTTAGAGAAAAACTCGCTTTAAAACAAAGCAAAAAAATGGGTCTCTCCCTTGATCCAGATAAAAACATAGTCGTCACCTGCGGAAGCACTGAAGCGATGATGGCGGCTATGCTTTCTGTTTGCGAGCATAAAGATAAGGTTGCAGTATTTTCTCCCTTTTATGAAAATTACGGAGCGGACGCCGTTTTGTCAGGGGCAGACCCGATTTTTGTTGAATTAAAGCCGCCCGCTTTTTCTTTTGAGACCAAAGAATTGGAAAAGGCTTTTAAAAAAGGAGCAAAGGCTCTAATTTTGTGTAATCCAAGCAATCCGTCGGGGAAAGTTTTTTCCAAAGAGGAATTACAAATAATCGCAGACCTTGCCATAAAGTATGATAGATTTATTATTACAGATGAAGTTTATGAGCATATAGTCTATAAACCTTATCAACATACTTATATAGCGTCTTTGCCCAATATGTTTGAGAGGACTATTTCGTGCAGTTCTCTTTCTAAAACTTATTCTATTACGGGGTGGAGATTAGGCTATATTATCGCTTCAGAAACCGTAATCAGCGTTTGCAAAAAAGTTCACGACTTTTTGACTGTCGGCGCGCCTTCGCCTTTACAGCATGCCGCCGCTGTCGGACTTGTTTTTAAAGACAATTATTATGATTTATTGCTTGAAGAATACACAAGAAAAAAGAAAATATTTTTAGACGGGTTGCGCAAAATAGGTTTGCCTTTCTTTGACCCGCAAGGCGCTTATTATGTTCTTGTTGATATAAGCGCAATCAATCCTTACAAAACGGATACAGAATTTTGCGAATATCTCGCAAAAGAGGTCGGCGTAGCGGCGGTGCCGGGCTCAAGTTTCTTTCACAAAGAAGAAAACAGATACATCCGTTTCCATTTCGCCAAAAAAGACGAAACATTGCAAGAAGCGTTAAAGAGACTTGAAAAATTAAGACAAACGGCATAACGGCAGCAACTTCTCGCAAGTGTGTAAAGTGTAATATCGCAAAGAATGCAAAACAACAAACACAAAAAAACACAAACCTTGTATGGGCGGGTTTCAAACCTGCCCATCCGCACGAAATGAGCGGCATTTCCTCTCTCACCATCCCGCCTTTATGAAATATAAAAATAAACTAACGGCAATAATGTGCGGCAGCCGCGATACACACGACTGTCTCTAAGTTAAGCGCGATGGGAAGATCGCTTGCCTTTTGGCGTTTTTTGACAGAATTTGTCTGTTTGGATAGCGCTGCTATACGCGCGCAGACAAATTCTGCCAAAGGACGCTCAAAATGCTTTGCGGAGCGCGGTTCATACATAAAGGGAAAACAACAAAAACAAAAAAATCCAAAAACCTCGTAGGGTGCGGGTTTTCAACCCGCCCGCCTCGCAAAGCGCGCCGCTGTCTTTGGACGAACAGTGAACCTCAACGGGAAAAGATAGGAATAAACGACGAACGACAGTTAGAAAAGAAACAGATGACAAAATCAAAAATAGACCTCTGCATAACTTATATACAAATAATATAAGAGTATAAGCATTGTTATTTTGTCTAACAATCTGTCATTCTGCGCATAGCCGGCGAATATGATAGAATTAAACAAGAAATTAAAATAATCTATTTTTGAGCAAGGCGAAAAAACATATTCAAATGAATATTGCGGTTTTTTATTTGGCGCTATAGACGGCTCAAATAAAAAGATGAGTTTTGTCGGAAGATAAAATAGCGGCAGGCATATTTTTGATTATGATTTTTAGGTAAAGCGATATTAGTATCAATTTCGGCAAAGCCGCAAAAACCATTTAATACTAAAGTCAATCGTTGCAGATTAAACACTGAAAGGGGTTAATGTCGTCAATATCTCCGCATTTCCCGTGAAACTATGCAGAGAATGACAAACATGTAAGATAATATGAAAAAAATTTATGGGGCGGATAGTTTTAGAAAAGAGATAGAGGACTTTTGCGCTTCAATGCATGAAAGCAATCAAGAATTAAAAGTGGAAATATATAAAAATGCTGTGATTTATCCATATAAGGAAAGACATTTAAACGGTAACAAAATTGGGGAAGGCGGAGTTTTTGATTGTAATGGGCAGCCTATTGAATTGTCAAAACAAAAAGACGATGAAGCCAAAGTCAGCATAGACCTCCCAAAAGATTGTAATGATTTAAAAAACTGTCAATTTATTGATGAAGATGCGGTTTTTTTAGGCATGGTTCATACTCATTTTGGACATTTTATAACGCAGTCTATGAGTCGTTTGTGGGCTTATGTTTTACGATATGAATTGGATTTGTTTAATAAAAAGGCGGTTTATATAGGTATTAGCGATTCGTATTTTGTCAAAGTTTTTGAGATGTTGGGCATTAAAAAAAACAATATAATGAGGGTGTCTGTTCCTACTAAATTTAGAAGCGTTGTTATTGCGCAAGAAGAGCAGCTTATTTACGGCTCAACTTTTCATAAGTCATACAATGAGACATTTAATTACATAAGAGTGACGGGGGGGGTGGGTATCCTCGC
>JAITTG010000042.1 GCA_031287095.1 Candidatus Parendomicrobium reticulitermitis
CAACAATTTGCTCTAAGAATTTGAAACTATATTCCTCCTTTTCGGTGTCATTTCTTATGATATTTCACACATATTTATATCATCACTTTCGGTGTCATTTTTAAATGATTTGACACGGATCCTTATATACAATATACCATGCTAAGTATTCTGGAGTATATGGATATGCGTATGTATTTTCCATTTGTTGTATAGCCAATTTTCTTCGAGAGGCATCAAGTCCTATTATTTGTTCTTCGACTGTATCCCCCTCTATTTTGTTTAAATCTAATCTCCCTTTTTGATTTCTCGCCATCTCGATGACTTCTTCCTCAGTAACTTCTTGTTCAGAAATAACATAAATTATCCCAAATATTGATAACGCTAAAAATAATAACAAAAACAGTTTCTTCATTTTGTGCCTCCATAATAAAAATCAGAGCGGATTTTTTAATTTATTTTTCAATATACATTGATATATTGTTTTCCAAATCAAGTAGAACTCTATTCAATAGTTCCTCAGGCTTGTTAAAAGGGGGATAATTTTTATATATCGCTTTATTTTGAATTTTTTTCCTAAAATCCGTGAGTTTTTTCCATTCTTTTATTATTTGTTCTATGTCTGGCGAATCCAATGGAACAATAGGCGCTGTAGAGTAAAAATACGGCATTCCAATGGGATTATTAACATTTGACAAATCTAATGTTTTAAGGATTTCATTCATAGTCCCATCTCCCGCTTTGTGCTTAAAAATTCCTATTATGAAATCGCTATTATTTATGAGTCTTGCATTGATAATATCTTGAGGGTGTCCCGGCTGAGGAGGCAAGTCTTCCCAAGAGAACACTTTAATTCTAAAACCGCAATGTTGTTCATGGTTATTTCTTCTAAAGCGCGTTTCCAATGAATCGCGCAATATCTGCTTTTCCGCTTCGGTATCGTCAGAAGAAGCAATGAATACATTTATTTCATCGGTTTTTTTGGGTTTTCTTGTCTTAGGAATATTTGCAGGAGTTGTTTCTTGCGCCGTATTGGATAAAACATCTTCATTCCATCGTGAAGATTCTGAAAGATGATTTGTTAAAATTCTCAAATCTTGAAAAATCTCAAAATCATGCTCTTTTATCAAACCATTTTTCAGTCTGTCTAAACAATTTGGGCAAAATCTCGCCTGTCTCATCCCATCATCAATACCTCTCTTGTCCCCTAAAAAATCATAAATACATCCTGTATTGCGCTGATGTCTAAACCCGCCTATGTTTATTTGTAAAGCAAAGTATTCTATTATGAAATATAGAACTCCGTTAGAAATGGGAAGACTAGTTAAATAGCTCCATCCATAAAAAGAAAATATCGTTAAATTTCCATATTCGTGAAAAAAGAAATTATCCTCATATTGTTTTGTTGTAAAAAAGAAAATTTTGTCATCCGTATTTACCGCTTTTTTGATTTCTTTTTGAACTCTTATAAATGTTTCTGAGGATGTGTTAGGAACTTTTATAAGTTTGTCCTGCAAATTTATCTCTTGTTCATTTATTTCAAACTTTATGGAATTTACTTTTTGATTTAGAAACCCAACTAATTTCTCCTTTTCAAGCGGAAAGCCTTTGTCAAATACTAAAAATGTTTTCATGCTGTATCTCCTTTGCGTTTGCAGCCTATAAGACCGCAAACTATTTATTTTGGGCAAAGCCCAATTGTGAAAAAGTTAGATTTTTTTAATAATTTGATTTTTTGGGGTATTTGGCAAGCGGCTTTAGAGGATATTTGATTAGGCATAAAAAAAGCGGCTCTTATTTATAATCTTAGTCCATAAATAAGAGCCGCCTCCTCGGATATTATTACACATCCGAGGCTGTCGACGGACTCTTTTTTGGGCTAAGACAATATTTATATTCCTATAAATACGAGAAAGTCATTAACCTTCCACCAAAAAAACTTCATTATTAAATTGTTTTTACAACTATTTAAATCAATCGCTACCACTAAATGATTACAGATTTTCTTGACAAACGGCGGGTCATTTAGCATAAAAGCAGATTTATGTCAATCATCATATCCGGCATCGGCAGCGGGTGCAACCGCATAGGCTTTTACCCAACGCAATAGCGTTTGAGGCTGCCGCAGTCTTAATCCTTGTTGAACAAATTCATGGGTTAAAATATTTTCAACATAAGACCGGATAAGAGATTGGCTGTATGAAAAGATTTTTAAAAGAAAATTTTTTGCAAGAAAAAACAATGTTTTAAAACAAAAAACTCATTGAAAAATCAATGATATGGCGTTTTTTATTACCCTAAACGCCTAAATTATACTACCCGTTTCGCCGATGAATTAGTATCCATTTCGCCGAAATAGTCTTTTGGCGATGAATTGTCCAATTTGAAAGACAAAAGACAAATGCAGAAATTATAACGATGAGTTTTATACGCGGTTTTTGTGGGGGTGGGTTTCAAATCCGCTCGCTTAGACGAAAAATAAAACAAAATAAGAAACGGGAAAAAACAAAACGACAAACGACAACGACAAACGAATGGCAAAGACAACGACTCGCTTTGCGTTGCGGGCAGGTTTCAAACCCGCCCCTACTTGATTATAAAGAGAGGACATCTTGCATATCGTATAATCCGCTTTTTTGAGTTGATAACCATTTTGCCGCCCTTATTGCGCCGGCGGCGAAAGTGTCGCGGCTGTGGGCGCGATGCGTTAATTCTATGCGTTCGCCAGGTCCTGCAAAATATATTGTGTGATCGCCGACTATGTCGCCTGCGCGCACTGACATTATGCCGATTTCATCTTTGCTTCTTGCTTTATTGACGCTATGCCTTTCATAAACTGCGTCTTTTTCTATGTTTCTGCCCAAAGCGTCCGCTATGATTTCAGCAAGTTTTACAGCGGTGCCTGAAGGCGCGTCTTTTTTCTTATTATGGTGGAGTTCTACCAATTCTATATCATAATCTGAAACGGCTTTTGATACTTCTTGAACAAGTTTAAATAAAAGATTTACTCCGATAGACATATTGGGAGATAAAAGGACGGGAATTTCTTTTGCTACTTTTGATATTTGCTCTTTTTGAGAAGCGTCAAAGCCCGTTGTTCCTATTACTACGGCAGTTTCTTTCTGCCTTGCTATTTCCAAATTTTTTAAAGCGCTTTGAGGATTTGTAAAATCTATCAAAACTGTATCAGCGCTTAAAATTGCGGGCAATTCACTCGCTTTTGAGATTTTAGGACTGCCTGTTCCAATGGCGGGACTTTCGTCAAATTCCACAGCGCCGCTAATTTCTATGCTTGTATCCGCCTTTGCAAGATTTAAAATTGCTTGTCCCATTCTACCTGCCGCGCCGCAAACAACTATTTTCATTTTATTCTCCTATATTTTCGTGTCACTGCCTGCTGTTTTGACCCACACCGCGCAAAGAGTTCTTAAACAAACGACGGAGATTGCGGGTCAAGCCCGCAATGACAAATCTGGTCTCCACGATTGACAACTCAACAATCTAAAAAGACCACAATGACGACAAACCCGCTTATATCAATCCATAATCTTTCATTGCTTTTTCTAATTTGGCTCTGTTGGCGTCTGCCATTTCGCACATTGGAAGTCTAAAACCTAAATCGCACATTCCAAGTATTGAGGCGGCTGTTTTTACGGGGATAGGGTTGGTCTCGCAAAACATTGCTTTTATCAAAGGCAGAAGTTTATAGTGGATTTTTTGCGCTTCTTTTATATTGCCGTTGTTAAAGGCTTTTACCATAGATACTAAATCTTTGGGAACTATATTTGACAAAACGCTAATTATTCCGCAACCGCCTATAGACATTAAAGGAAGAGTCAAGCCATCGTCTCCCGAAATCAGTTGAATGTTTGGCGATAAAAGTTTTATGCGGGTCATTTGGTCTAAAGAGCCCGACGCTTCTTTTATGCCTACTATATTGCGGCAATCTCCGACAAGTTTTGCTACGGTTTCCGGCTCTATATTTACAGCGGTTCTGCCTGCGATATTGTAAAGAATTATAGGAATATCAACTTTATCCGCTATCGCTTTAAAATGCAAATACAAACCTTGCTGAGTGGGCTTATTATAGTATGGAGAAATAAGCAGGGCGCCGTCGCAACCCACGCTTTTTGCAAATTCCGTCAAATGTATTGCCTCTTTTGTGGAATTTGAGCCTGAACCTGCGAGAACTTTAATTTTTCCCTTAGCCTGCTTGACGCAAAACTCAACAACTTCTCTATGCTCGTCGTGGGAAAGAGTAGAAGATTCGCCCGTAGAACCGCAAGGCACTATGCCGTCCGCGCCGCCTTTGCATTGCAACTCAATCAATTTACCAAGCGCGTCAAAATCAACTTTGTCATTTTTTAACGGCGTAATTAAAGCCGTCCAAACTCCTGAAAACATAAAACCCCCTAAATTTTTACAGTCCCCTCAAAAGATATTACCGCCGGTCCTTCAAGGATAACATTTTTTATTTTTCCGTCCCGCTCCTGATATGATACAGAAAGTTTGTCTCCGCCGCGCGCTATAATTTTTATCGGCGATTTGACGAAATTTTTAAGACCCGCAATAATGGCGGACGCTATTATGCCCGTCCCGCAAGCGAGAGTCTCGCCCTCAACGCCGCGCTCATAAGTGCGGACTAAAATTGTATTGTCTTTTGAAACTTGGACAAAATCAACATTTGTCCCTTCAGGAGCAAACTCTTTATGAAATCTCAAAAATTTCCCGCATTTGAAGACATCTATTTTTTCAATATCGTCCACAAAAATTACCGCATGCGGAACGCCGGTATTTATAAAATCAATATCAAAATCCCGCCCTTCTATATTTAATTTTATGTCCCGCCTTAAATTTTTAGGCTCGTATAATTGAAGTTTTACTATTTCTGGTGCGGTTACTTCCGCGCTAATTATGCCGGCGTCGGTTTCAAATGTCATTTTGTTTTTTGCCGCGCCGATTTCATAAGCAAATTTAGCGATAGATCGCCCTCCGTTTCCGCACATAGCGGCAAAAGAGCCGTCGGAATTAAAATATTTCATTTTAAAATCGCAAGTCTTACTCTCTTCTACAAAAATTAATCCGTCCGCGCCGATAGAATATTTGCGGTCGCAGAGTTTTGCGGCAAGTTTTTGATAATTTTTCGCCTCAACAAGTCCTTTGCGATTATCTATCAAAACAAAATCATTCCCCGCCGCCGTGAGTTTTGAAAAATTTATTTTCATTTTATTGCCTCAATATTTGTGTTTTGTCGTTTACCGTTTGTTCTATCGGGCGGGTTTGAAACCCGCGCCATACAAAGTTCGGATTTTATTACAATTTACTTACTTCATTTAACAATAAATCATTATATGACGCTCTTTTTTTTATCAATTGGATTTTTGAATTCTCAACTAAAACCTCAGGCAAAAGCGGGCGGGAATTATATTGAGAAGACATTGCCGCGCCGTAAGCGCCTGCGCAAGTTATAAGCAAGTATTCTCCTTGCGCTAAAATCGGCAGCATTCTATCATTGCCCATAAAATCGCCGCTTTCACAAATTGGACCTACTACGGTAGTTTTAACTTTTTTTGCATTTGTTTTTTTGACGGGAAGTATTTCGTGATAAGCTTGATATAAAGAAGGTCTTATTAAATCATTCATACCGGCGTCCGTGATAAGAAAACTTTGCCCGCCTGAATTTTTGCGATATATAACTTTACAAAGCAAATGACCCGCATTAGCCATAATTGAGCGCCCCGGCTCAAATATAAATTTCTTGTCTTTGCCAAAAATTGCAAAAATAGCATTCATCACTTGATTAGGAGCGGGCGCTTTTTGAGATTTTTCATACTCAATTCCTATTCCGCCGCCGCAATCTATATACTCAATTTTTATCCCGTTTTTTTCTATTTCGTCCACAAGATTTTTTATTTTTTGCGCCGCAATTTTAAAAGGCTCTATCTCTAAAATTTGAGAACCTATATGGCTGTGAATACCGATAACAACAATATTGGGACATTTTTTAGCGAGAATATACGCCGAAACAACCGCTTTGTATGCAATACCGAATTTTGTTCCTTCTTTACCGGTGGTGATATATTTGTGAGTATGGGGATTCACATTAGGATTTATTCTAAACGCGATTTTTGCTTTTGTTTTTAATCTGCCTGCGATTTTGTCTATAGCGTAAAGTTCTTCAATGGACTCCACATTGAACATAAAAATTTTGTTTTTGAGAGCATATTCTATCTCTTCATCGGTTTTGCCTACTCCAGCATAGACGATTTTTGACGGCTCAAAACCCGCTTTTAAACATCTGAAAATCTCGCCGCCGGATGTGACATCCGCGCCGGCGCCCGCTTTTGAAAGGATTTTTAAAATAGTTTGATTGGAATTTGTTTTACAAGCAAAGCATATCAATCCTTCTCTTTTTGCCAACCCGTCTTGATAAGCCTTGAAATTGCTAAGAATTTGAGATTTTGAATAGACAAAAACCGCAGTGCCGAACTTTTTTGCAAGAGACGCAAGTTTGACATTTTCAATAAACAAATCATTCCCTTTAAAACTCAACATATTTTTCCTCTCATTGCATTGCTATTTGGATTGACGGCAATACTATCAAATCTTATGTTTACAGTCAAAAAAACAGCGATGGTTTCCCGCAAGTTATACAAAAAAATTTAACGACAATAGCAACAGCTTCTCGCAAGCTGCAGCCGCCGCGCAAGGAACACAAAACGGCAATACGACGCAACAAACATTGTTATCTTTTGTCAGTGCCAGTTGTTGTCGTTTGCCGTTTTGTTTTTTATCATTTCCCGTTTGGGTTTGCCTTTCGTCCTAGAGGGCGGGTTGAAAACCCGCCCATACAAGGTTTGTTTTTTTGTTGCTTTTAGAAATTCACAGACTTGCCGTAATAAATTGCGTCAAGCAACTGTTCCATTTCTTTTTGGTTGGGTTGACGAGGATTTGAGCCTGTGCAAGCATCGCCTATCGCTCTTGTCGCAAGCAGAGAAAGATTGTCTTTAAACTCTTTCTCGTCTATGCCGTATTCTTTAAGAGTTGGAGGTATGCCGAGTTTTTTGTTTAAATCTTGAATGCTGGCTATATAAGCGTCCGTCAACTCTGCGTCGCTTGAACCTTTAAGACTCAAAAATTTAGCAATTTTTGCATATCTTTTTTCAGCGGCTTTTTGATTGAACTTAATCACATAAGGCAAATATATTGCATTCGCTTCGCCGTGAGGAATATGAAATTCCTTGCCGTCTTTGTGAAAAAATGCGCCCGTCTTGTGCGCCAAAGAATGAACAATGCCCAAAAGAGCGTTTGAGAACGCCATACCCGCAAGACATTGAGCATAGTGCATTTTCTCTCTCGCTTTTTTGTCGGCTGTTTCATAAGAAGAAAGAAGATACTTATAGACCATCTTAATTGCTTTAAGAGCAAGCGGATTTGTGAAATCGCAATTGACAGTTGAAACGAAAGCCTCTGTGGCATGAGTCAAAGCGTCCATACCTGTAAATGCAACAAGCGATTTAGGCATAGAATCAACCAAATCAGGGTCAAGAATACCGATATCCGGCGTGATATTGAAATCAGCCAAAGGATATTTCATACCGATTTTGCTGTCAGTGATTACTGAAAAAGCGGTGACTTCCGTAGCGGTGCCTGATGTTGAAGGAATTGCGCAAAATCTCGCCTTATTTCTGAGGGTTGGGATATTGAAAGGTTTTGCAATATCCTCAAATTTTGCGTCGGGATACTCATAAAATACCCACATCGCTTTTGCCGCATCAATTGGAGAACCGCCGCCGATTGAAATTATCCAATCGGGTTTAAATTCTTGCATCTTTTTTGCGCCTTCCATTACGCAGTCCACAGTCGGGTCTGCCATAACTCCGTCAAAATGCGCTACTTCAAAACCAGCGGACTTTAAATACCCGTCCACTTTGTCTAAAAATCCGCCTTTCTTCATTGAACTGCCGCCGCTGACCACAATAGCCTTTTTTCCTTTAAGGTTCTTGAGTTCTGCAAGCGTCCCTCTGCCCCAGTATAAATCTCTGGGCAATGTAAATCTTGCCATAACTGCCTCCTTTTGCAATCTATTTTTTGATTGCGATTTTATTTTAGAACGGTTCCCGTCCTATTATTTTGTTTTATTGGGACAGACGCACGGGTCTGCCCCTACGCACAATTTGTTTATTTGGATAATGCTTCTTGAACTGATACCGCTACTGCGACAGATGCGCCAACCATAGGATTATTGCCCATACCTATTAAACCCATCATCTCAACATGAGCGGGAACTGACGAAGAGCCTGCAAACTGAGCGTCTGAGTGCATTCTGCCCATGGTGTCTGTCATGCCATAAGACGCGGGACCTGATCCCATATTGTCGGGATGAAGAGTTCTGCCCGTTCCGCCGCCTGAGGCGACTGAAAAATACTTTTTATTATTATCCACAGCCCACTTTTTATAAGTGCCTGCGACTGGGTGTTGAAAACGGGTAGGATTTGTAGAATTTCCTGTGATAGAAACATCCACGCTTTCTTTTTGCATAATAGCTACGCCCTCGCGGACATCGTCTGCGCCATAGCAAAGAACTTTGGATTTGTCGCCGTCAGAATATTTATACTCTTTAACAACATTTAATTTATCCCCATGATAATCAAATTGAGTTTGAACATAAGTAAAACCGTTCACGCGCGATATTATCATAGCGGCATCTTTGCCAAGCCCGTTTAAAATAACTTTTAGCGGATTTTTGCGGACTTTATTTGCCGTTCTCGCTATGCCTATTGCGCCTTCCGCCGCGGCAAAACTTTCATGTCCCGCCAAAAAGCAGAAACATTTTGTATCTTCATTTAAAAGCATAGAAGCCAAATTACCATGCCCCTGCCCTACAAGCCTTTGTTCTGCAACAGATCCCGGCACGCAAAAAGCCTGAAGCCCCTCGCCAATAGTAACCGCGGCGTCAACCGCTTTTTTATTTCCTCTTTTTAGAGCGGCGGCGCAGCCCAAAGTATAAGCCCAAGAAGCGTTATCAAAGGCTATCATCTGCGTGCCTTTGACTATTTTATCCACATCTATATTATGTTTTTTGCAAATGTCGGCGGCTTCTTGCAAATCTTTTATGCCGTTCTTTTTGCAAAACTCGTCTATTTTCTTTACTCTTTTATCATAACCCTCAAAAGTTATAGCCATTTTGTCCTCCTATTCATGACGCGGATTTATATATTTAGCCGCGTTTTCAAATCTGCCGTAATGTCCTGTTGCTTCTTTCAATGCCGCCGCTGGGTCTGTTCCTTTGGAAATTTTTTCCATCATCACGCCCAAACGGACAAATTCATAGCCTATAACCAAACCCTCTTTATCTAAAGCGAGTTGAGTTATATAGCCTTCGGCAATTTCCAAATATCTGACGCCTTTAGCCTGAGTAGAATAAATAGTTCCGATTTGAGAGCGCGAGCCTTTGCCCAAATCTTCAAGCCCTGCGCCGATTTCAAGACCGCCTTCTGAAAATGCGCTTTGAGTTCTGCCATAAACTATTTGTAAAAATAATTCTCTCATTGCGGTATTGATAGCATCGCATACCAAATCTGTATTTAACGCTTCCAAAATGGTCTTGCCCGTCAAAATCTCGCCCGCCATAGCGGCTGAATGAGTCATACCGGAACAGCCGATAGTCTCAACCAAAGCCTCTACAATAATCCCGTCTTTAACATTGAGCGTCAATTTACAAGCCCCTTGCTGAGGCGCGCACCAACCCACTCCGTGCGTCAGTCCGCTGATGTCCTTAATTTCTTTTGCTTGCACCCATTTGCCTTCCTCAGGTATGGGAGCGGGACCGTGATTTGGTCCTTTTTGAACGCAAAACATTCTTTCGACTTCTTTTGAATAATGCATTTCTTCCTCCTTAAACCGCAATTTTTACGGCGATTTTTTATAATTTGAATTGAAATTAGATGTTTTTTGCGGGGCGATAGATTGTAGCATTATGAGATTTAAAAATGAAATTGAACAAAACGAATTAAGTTATCGGATGTATTATAATAGTTTAAAGCGGGCAATTGATTATTTATGCTATAATCCTCTTACTACAATACACAAAAAAGGATACAAAAATGAAAATCAAAGTTCGGGTTCCTGCTTCCA
>JAITTG010000027.1 GCA_031287095.1 Candidatus Parendomicrobium reticulitermitis
CCACCGCGCCGGCCCCCCCCCCCCCCCCCCCCCCCCCCCCACCCAAAAATATTTTTAGACGCTCGACGGGTCTGGAAACAGCCTTAAAACGCATTGTAGAAGAGGTCAATATCGCTGAAAAATTACTGTTTGCCATTTGAGGATTTCCTTTGTTTTTTTGTTTGTTACGGCGATTAAAACTATTAGACTCTAAAGATTATCGGTTGTTGCTTCCATTGCCGTTTTGGACAAACGGGATAATAACAAAATTCTTTGAAAAAATAAAATCAATCAATTGAAACAACAACAAAGGCAACAACAACGGCTTATCGCAAGTTTCGCAAAGAAAGTTTAACGGACAATGATCACGCAAGGAACGCAAAACGGCAAAAAATAAAGCCCCAAATCTTGTGGGTGGGCAAACGCGCCCTTACAATGTTCGTATATTTTTTTGTCGTTTACCAAGTCGCTTGGGGTATTGATGACATTAAACCCTTTTAGGGTTTAGATACAGCAATTGACCTTATCATCCCCGCATAGTCTGTGGCAATACGGGGTTATTAAAAACATTAAATCCCTTCGGGATTTTTATAGGAAATAAACATTTTGTCTTTGTCGTTTGTCTGCCGTTGTCGTTTTGCGTTTTTTATTTTGCTTTGCCTTGATTTGCTACTGATTCCATCGCTTTTTTTACCGCTTCAGCGTCGCCTAAATAATAGCGTTTAACGGCTTTTAAATTGTCGTCAAGTTCATATACAAGAGGCATCGCTGTGGGGATATTTAAAGATATGATATCGGTATCGCTGATATTGTCTAAATACTTTATTAAAGCCCTGAGGCTGTTTCCGTGAGCGGATACTATTATATTCCTGCCCTCTTTTATTTTTGGTGCGATTTCTTTTGTCCAAAAAGGAATTACTCTTGCAACAGTGTCTTTTAAGCATTCTGCAAGCGGTAATTGTTCCTTTGATAATGATGCGTATCTCGGGTCTTTGCCGGAATATCTCTCGTCATTTTCGTCAAGCGGCATGGGGGGAATGTCATAACTTCTTCTCCAACTTTTCACTTTGTCCTCTCCATATTTTTTTGCAGTTTCGGCTTTGTTTAAGCCTTGCAATGCTCCGTAATGGCGCTCATTTAATTCCCATCTTTTTATTATGTCTATCCATTGCAAATCCATAATGTCAAGAATTTCCCACAGAGTTTTGATTGCTCTTTTAAGGACGGAAGTAAAGGCTAAATCAAAAACATAGCCCTCTTTTTTTAATAATTCTCCAGCCGCAATCGCTTCTTCTTTGCCTTTTGGCGTTAAATCAACATCCGTCCAGCCTGTAAATCTGTTTTCTTTATTCCATAGGCTTTCGCCGTGTCTGATTAACACTATCTTATACATTTTTTCTCCTTTGAGATGAGATTATTTTGCAATATCCTGCGCTCTTGTTTCTCTTATTACGGTCACTTTGATTTGCCCGGGATATTCCAAAGTCTGTTCTACTTTCTTTGCTATATCGTGAGCTAAAACTTGCATTTGACCGTCGTTTATATTGTCTGGTTCAACCAAAATTCTTACTTCCCTGCCTGCTTGTATGGCATAAGCCATTGAAACGCCTTTAAAGTCTGTCGCAACTTTTTCAAGTTTTTCAAGTCTTTGCATATAATGCTCTACCGACTCTCTTCTTGCGCCCGGTCTTGCCGCTGATATTGCGTCGGCGGCGGCTATTACAAAAGCCTCCGCGCTTTTTGGAGTATCAAAACCTTCGTGATGAGAAAGAATTGCATTTATCATCTTAGGAGATTCTCCGAACTTTTTTGCGACTTCCGCAGAAATTTGATGATGAGTGCCTTCAACTTCATGGTCAACGGCTTTGCCTATATCATGGAGAAGCCCCGCTTTTTTACAAAACATCACATCTATGCCGAGTTCTCCCGCTATTGCGCCCGCAATCCAAGTGACTTCTAAAGTGTGCTGAAGTTGATTTTGCCCGTAAGAAGTTCTAAATTTCAATTTGCCAAGCAATTTGATGATTTCTTGATTAAGACCGGGAACGCCCGCTTCAATAGCGGCTTGTTCTCCAATCTCTTTCAATCTGACATCCATTTCTTTTTTTACTTTATCAACAACTTCCTCAATTCTTGCCGGATGTATTCTGCCGTCGGCAATCAATCTTTCAAGAGCGATTTTTGCAATTTCTCTTCTTACTCCGTCAAAAGCGGAAACAACTATAGTTTCAGGGGTATCGTCAACAATCAAGTCAACCCCTGTGATTTGTTCAAAAGTCCTGATATTTCTGCCTTCTCTGCCGATTACCCGCCCTTTCATTTCGTCATTAGTTATTTGAACTGTTGAAGTGGTGATATCTACCGTATAATCTGCGGCAATTCTTTGTATAGCCACAGATAAAATCTCTTTGGATTTTTTGTCCGCATTATCTCTTGTCTCTTGCTCAATCTTTTGCAATATGATTGCGGCGTCTTGCTTTGCCTCATCCTCCATCGCCTTAATAAGAGAATTTTTAGCGTCTTCTTTTGTCATCTGGGCGATTCTTTCCAAAGATTTTCTCTGCTCCTCTTTGATTTTGTCAATTTCGGCGTATTTATAACTTAGGTTTTGCGACTTTTGAGAAAGTTCTTTTTCTCTGTTTGACAATTCTCTTTCTCTTCTTTCAGCGCCGTCTATTCTCTTATCAAGATTTTCCTCGCGCTGATTAAGCCTGCTTTCCATAGATTGAGCCGCTAATTTTCTATCTTTAATTTCTTGTTCAAACTCTTTCCTTTCTTTATCTACAATCAATTTTGCTTCAAGCAATGATTCTTTAGACTTTGTCTCCGCTTTCAATTTGGCTTCGTTTATAATTCTTTCGGAAACTTGTTCGGCTGATTTTACATTGGTCTTTGCATAAGCAAATCTCAAAATATAACCTAAAGCCAAAGCGACTAAAGCGATGATTACTGTTGTTAAAATGCTCATACGCCCGCTCCTTTTTGAAATTTTCAAACTTCATTTTCAATTTTTAATTTTTTTGTTTCACAATTCTCTTGCCGCTGATAATCATTCCTAAAGGTTCGTCAAATTCCTCGCGCGCAACTTTATTTACAATCTGAAAATCATAAGCAAGTCCTACAATTTTTTCTTTTGCTATCCCTTTAAGCCATCTGTCAAAATAACCCCGCCCATATCCTACTCTATAACAATCTTCGTCAAAAACAATGCCCGGAACTACAATCAATCCAATTTCATCTTTACTGATTTCATTTTCAATTTTTGGTTGTTTTATCCCCATCACGGTATCGCAAGCGCTAAAATCGCAAAAAGCAAATGCTCCCATTATTCTTTTGTTTTTATCAATAATCGCAGGCAGAGCGGCTTTTTTGCCGTTTTTAAGCGCGCGGCTTATCATCTCTTGCGTATTTACTTCTCCTCTTACAGACTGATAAAACATAATAGTTTTTGCTTTTTGATATATAGGCAAATTTTCAAGTTTACCTAAAATCTTTTTGCTTTCGGACGCAGCCAAATCAGGCGCAATAGTTTCTCTCATTTTTAGAAATCTATTTCTTAACTCTTTTTTGTCTAAGTCCATACAAGCGTTCGCTAATTCTTGCTTCATAGCCTTCCTTTGTCGGTTTATAGAGTTTTACCGGGTCGTCCCAATAATCCTGCTCTACAAAATGCCCTTCAAAATCATGCGGATATTTATATCCTTGTCCATGTCCCAAATGTTTTCCATCTAAATTCGCATCTTTTAAATGATTGGGAACGCTTCTCGCTTTGCCGTTTTTCACTTCGGCAAGAGCCGCCTCTATAGCCAAATAAGCTGAGTTTGATTTCGGCGCGCTTGCCACATATACTACCGCTTGGGATAAAATAATTCTCGCTTCAGGCATTCCGATAAATTCCACCGCTCTTAAAGCCGACTCCGCAAACATCAAAGCCCGAGGGTCAGCCATTCCTACATCTTCTGACGCCGCTATTATTATTCTTCGGGCTATAAAGCGCGGATCTTCTCCCGCAGATAACATTTTTGCCATCCAATATAGCGCCGCGTCGGGGTCGCTTCCTCTCATTGATTTTATAAATGCCGAGATATGGTCATAATGAGCGTCTCCGGAACGGTCGTATAAAACCGCTCTTTTTTGCATAGACTCTTGCGCTGTGGAAATGTCAAAAATCCTTACCCCTTTTTCATCTACTTTTGTAGAAAGAACTCCTATTTCAAGAGCGTTGAGAAGTTTTCTCGCATCTCCATCGGCATTAAAAATCAAATGTTTTCTCGCGTCGTCGGACATTTGGACTGTATAATTTCCAAGTCCATTTTCTTTGTCTTTTAAAGCATTGTCTAAAATTGTTGAAAGAGCATCTTTTGGGAGAGATTTAAACTCAAAAACAATACTTCTTGATATTATAGCCGCATTTATGTAAAAAAACGGATTTTCCGTCGTGATGCCTATTAAGGTGATTATGCCTCTTTCAACATCTGGAAGCAGCGCGTCTTGCTGCGAACGGTTAAAATGATGAATTTCATCAAGCATAAGAATTGTTTTTTTTCCGTAAAGTTCAGTTCTTGATTTAGCCGCTTCAATAACTTTTCTAATTTCCGCAATGCCTATTGTAACCGCATTTGCTTCTTCAAAATAGGATTTTGTTTTTAAGGCTATAATCCTCGCCAAAGCACTTTTACCAGTTCCCGGAGGACCAAAAAAAATCATAGAGCCGAGATTATCCGCTTCGATAGAGCGGCGCAAAAGTTTGTCATTTCCCGCTATATTTTCCTGTCCTAAAAAATCCTCAAAAGATTTTGGCGACATTCTTGCCGCTAACGGTTTATTTTTTTGTTTAGCGGAGTTTGTCATAAAATCAGTCTGCTGCATAAACCCTCCTAAACGCGCGCGGCGCTGTGTCAACTTAATCGGCTATTCATAAAAAAACCCCGCGATGCCGTGCATTCTAAAAGATTTAAAGCCCTTTTATCAGGTGAGAATCAGAGGCATAAGCCCTCGAGCAAACGCTCGTCTTGGATTCTCCTGTTTAGACTTGTAGGAATAAATACATTTAGAATGTCACCAACACCGCAGGGAAAACATTAAAATATTTCAATTTAACACATTTGTTTCATCAATTTGTTTAATCAATTTGTTAATTTTTCTTGTATAAGTCTCCGAAATATTTTCTTGCAAACCTTTAAGTTCAAGCAACTCTTTGGCAATATAAAAAGTCGTTAAAGCCGCTATTTTTTGAGTGTCAACCACATCCCGTCTTTGCTTTTGCACATTTTCCCATTTTTCATTTATTAACTCGGTAATCGCCGCTATGTCTAATTGTCCGATTCCATCCAAATCAACTACTATTTCTTTATTCATTACATTCAAGAGGTGTTTTGCCATTTTATTTCTTAAAAGTCTCTATTTTTCTTAGTATTCTTTCAACTTTTACTATTGAATTTTCAACATTTTTTTTCAAAAGGACATATTCGGCGGCTTTTGTTGCATTTGTTTTGTTTTCCAACCTTAAAAAATCAATTTCGACATTCAATTTGACATTTTTATCGCTAATTTCTTTACATTTTGCCGTCAATTTCTGAACTTTTGCCGATAAAACATTTAAAACTCTATCATCCATGCCCGGCATTGTATAAATTGCCCCCTCTTTTGTCAACTTATGAGTAATATACATATATCTTTATGGCAAAACGCATTGATTTTTCAATAAAAAATAATAAACTTCTTGCACAACCGACATATAAAAATAGATTGACAATTTATGTATTTGTTTTTTGTCGTTGTAGGGGCAAATCATTATTTGCATGTTGTTTGTATTTTGTTTTTTATCGGTTATCGTTTTTCGTGCGGAGGGGCGTGTTTGCCCCACGCCCGCCAGCACAAATTGAGTTAACATTTATTCTTATCATATTATATGTGCGCCTAAAATCAATATATTGGACTTCGAAAGGATATTGAACAGCCAAAATCAAATCAATATAAACAATTAGATGTTCATGGCGGCGAATAGTTATTTATCTTTTTTAAGAATTAATAACTTGTTTGTGATTTCCCCATCTCGTAAAATTTAATGATATGAGGATAATAATGCTCCCAATGAACGCAATTCTTAACAATATCAAAACAAAACAAATCAAATCATAACACTAATCTCAAAATTACTAATCAATATCTCCACAACTTTGTCATTCTATAGTTTTTGGTTTGTAATTGCAGGTAAGATCTGCAATCTCTGTTGTTTCCTTTCTTCGTTATTGCCAAGCATCCCCTCAACTCCGTCAAAAATGATAGAGGCTTTTATTGAGACAATGCAAGAGGACGAGAAAGAGGCGAGGCTTCATGGTAAGTTTAAACATTTGGTGGGGCTTGTTTATAAAGAGTTTAGCGAGATACATAGGGTTGATAGTTTTGAGATACCAGAGAATTGGACAAAGGTTTGCGCTTGCGATTTTCATCAGAGAAAGGCTTGTTATTTTGTTTGGGTTGCGATTGACGAAAACGATATTGCTTATGTTTATGACGAGTTGAACACACAAGGGACAATAAGACAAATATGTGAAAAAGTAATAGCCAAAGAAAAAGAGCATAAAGGCAGGGTTAAATACAGGTTCATAGACAGCATTTCGTCAACTCCCGACAGAATTACGGGAAAATGCCCGCAAAGAGAGATTGCTATTACGGGCAATGAAATGGGACACCCTTTAAATTTCAGAGCCTCTACAAAGAATTGGGCAATGGGCAAAGACGCGGTAATGGAGTATTTGCAAGTCAAGAACGGCAAGCCCGGAATTTATTTTTTTAAAGACAGGTGCCGAATGCTCATTGAAAGCATGACGCGATACACTTGGGCAAACGCTAATACAAAAGAGGGAGAGGCTGAAAAGCCGCGCAAAATGTATGACGACGCGCCAGACGCTTTAAGATACGCGCTTGTTTTAAGGATTAAGTATCAACATCAACAAAGAATAAATTATGAGGCGGACAATGTTTATGATTACGAAAAATCAATAACAGGATATAGATTAGGGGGATAAAATGTATTTAAAAATTGACGACGGGACGGGAATTGATAAGGAAGCGGCAAGTTGTAAGAGCGGAATTGTTAAACCTACAAAAGAATTGCAGATAGTAGGTTTATCAAGCGCAGGCGGAACAATAATATTTGAACAAGCGGCGGACGGAAAAAATTTTACCGTTTGCGAAATTGGCGGTTCTGCGGCTTTTACATCAGACGATACATATCATATTTTGTATGGCGATTATTTTATACGGGCAAATTATGACGGAGCGCAACAAAGCGATATAAAAATAATTTTAAGATAAGGAGCATATTATGTCAGATATTGGGAAAAAAGATATAGGAATTGGCGGCGGTTCTACCGCTTGGGGCGGCATTACAGGCAACATAAACGCTCAAACAGATTTGAAAAATAAACTTGACGAAAAAGCAAATGCCGCAAACACTTACACAAAGACTGAAATTGATGGACAGATGGGCGGCAAAGCCGATAAATCAGATACATATACGAAAACGGAAACAGATGAAGAAATAGCAAACGCTCAACTTGCAAACCAGCAATGGCTGTCTGCGGTTAATGCAAAATCTGATTTACCCACAGTGCCCAATCCCCTACAAAACTATTTATGCCGCGTTATGAATGATACCGCAACGCCCGCAAACAACGGCGTATGGCAATGGATAGGCGGCGGGACAGATTGGACTTATTTTAGCGACAATCTTGACTTTATTGACGAAACAGAATTGGAAGAAGTAATAGCGATAAATCCACCCACGATAACAGAAAATGCCACAAAGTTTGTTGCCAATACCGCAATGACATTTGTTGAGTTTTGGCAGGCAGTTATCAATAAGATAAATGGTGTAATAGCGGCTATACCTGATGTTAGCAATTTTCTTAATAAGAATTTAAGCAACGGCGCAAAGGCAACGCAAGCCAATGTTAATACCATAATGCCTAACGCAATGGATTATGTTGTTGAAACAGAAGTTTCAACATCGTCATATGCTGGTTATCGGGTTTGGAAAAGCGGCTTTATTGAGCAGTGGGGGCAATACGCTCCCACCATAGCGGCAGGTAATGAATATGTTGAAGTTGCGATTAACCTTACAAAAGTCATGAGAAGCGCGTATTATAATATCCAAATTACGCCGCAGTATAGCGGTAGCGGATATACATTGATTAAAACGGTCGGATATACAAATAGATATACTGATAGGTTTGTTGCAAGATATGCGCTTACCGCCGCTCAAACATCAGCCATTGCATTTGGGGCGCAGTGGTATGTGGCTGGATAAATTAAAAATAAGAGATTAAAGGGAAACAAAATGATATACGCAATAATCGGAAGCGTCGTTGGAATTATTACATTACTGATAACTTTGGGCAAGATTATGTTTTCAATGGGCAAACTCACGGGCAAGATAGACGAACTTGCTGGCGACATGAAAGAGGTCAAAGGCAAGGTTGATAATCATAATCACCTAATAGAGCGCATTGTAGCATTAGAGCAAGCAAACAAAGACTTATTGGGGCGTGTGGACAAAGTTAGTTCAAGGCTGGATAACTTTATTATTAACGCAAAGGGGGACTAAATGATTTTAGAAACATTGGTAGGCGCAGTAATTCCGCTGGCTTCCAACCTTGTTAAAAGCGCGTTTGACAGCAAAGACAAGAAAACGCAAGCAAGCGTTGACATAAGCAATAATGCTGTAGAATTAGCGAAAGTTCAAGCGGATATACAAAAGTCAGACAACGAGTTTGAGATAGAACGATTAAAAGCGGTAGAACAAATAACAACTTCAAGCAGTGGATTTATGAGAAACTTAAACGACGGGATAAGAGTAGGGATAGGCGGGTGCGCTTTAATTTTAATTTTGACGAGCGTAATAGGATATTTTATAGGCAAACAAGGATTACTCAAAGCGGACACTTTGGAAAGCGTTGTGGGATTTACTCTTTCATATTATTTCGCTGAAAAGTCTTGCCGTAAAACTTGGGGGGCATAATGCAAAAAACAAAATTAAACGCTCATTTTACTTTACAAGAACTAACCATCACATCTTATGTTAATTTGTTGACACAAAATACAAAAGAAGCGGATAGATTTATTGTATCGCTAAAAGATTTATGCAAAAAAATTTTAGAACCTATACGCGTTTTTTATGGAAAGCCTATGATAATAACAAGCGGGTTTAGGGGCGAAGCGTTAAACAAAGCGGTAGGCGGCAGTATTACGAGCCAGCATTGCAGAGGAGAGGCGGCAGACTTTATAATTCCGAGCATAAACAATATGCAAGTTATGAAAGATATTTATTCCAAAAAAAAATAAATGTTCCTTTTGGGCAATGTATTCACGAGATAATAGGCGGCAAAGATTGGATTCATATAAGTTTGGGCAATCCTTACCGAGTTGTTGAAAAGTGCGGACAAATGCTTGATACAAAAGACGGCAAGAAATACGAGGTTTATAATGGCTGAAAAAGAGAAAGAAAACAAGAAACTATCGCAAAAAGAAAAAATCGCCTAATATGAAAAATCGTGAAAATAGATTGTTTTTGCCTTAAAGTATTGACGCTTATTCCTATTTCCTATATAACCAAAAGAAAATAGGAATAAGAAAATGCTCTCTAAACTTGAAAAACAAGGCGATAAGTGGACTTTCCGTTACTATGATGATGGAATTCAAAAACGCAAAACTATAGAGGCTAAAACCTTTAAGGACGCGCAACGGTTGCAAATGGAGTTTCTTATCTCTTTAAAAAATAAAACAAACCCTAAATTTCCCATTGCTGTCAAAGATTTTTTGGAAAAGTATTTAACTTATATAAAAATGGAATGCGCCCAGCGGACATACAAAAGTAATAAGCAAGCGGTTGAATACTTTTTCAAAGTAAATCCTCACATCAAAACCTTTCAAGGCATAACATTTCAAGATTTGCAAGACTTCAAAACGAAAGAAAAAGCGCGCGGGCAGTCAATCAATTCTATCAATACAAAAATAATCAGACTTAAAAAAATGTTTTCAACCGCTAAAAATATCTTTAACATGATAGACCAAAACCCTGCGGTAAAAATATCTTACATAAAAACGGGCAAAAAAATTCCAAGATTTTTAAGCGTGGACGAAATAGAAAAATATAAAATTGCTAAAACCAAAAGAGATATATACTATTTGGCTAATCTTGTTTCTTTGTATACAGGCTTTCGCTCAGAAGAAGTTTTGTTTTTGAATAAACAAACGGACATTGATTTGCCAAATCGCCGAATCTCCGTAAATTCAAAACAGGAATGGCAGCCAAAAGATTATGAAGCGCGGACAAATCCCATTACAGACAATCTATATAATATATTGCAAGAACTTTATAAATTAGCGCCAAAATCCCCATGGCTGATAACAGACTATACAGGCAATCGCCCAAGTTATGATAATTTTACTCAATGCACTGCCAAAGTATTTAGGCGCAATGAAATAAATATAAAAAATGCGACTATGTATTTATACGCCACACATTTGCCAGCCACCTTTCAATGCAGGGCGTGTCGCTCAATGCGATAAAAGAACTTTTGGGACACAGCAATATAGAAACCACAATGATATACGCCCATGTATCTCAATCCTATCTTGACAAAAACACGGTATCTAAACTCCATTTTTAACAAAAAATCACTCTTTTTTATCCCATACGCCCGTATTGTTTATTAGTCTTATTTTAGTCTCATTGAACGCATTGCGATTGAATTTTTGAAAATTTGAAAAGATTTGAATGAATTTGAAAAAATAAAAAACCCGACGAGAAATCAATAATTTTGATTTTCCGTCGGGTTTTTTATTTTTTGCCGTTTTATGCGTGAAGTGCTGGGGGACAGAATTGAACTGTCGACACCAGGTTTTTCAGACCTGTGCTCTACCAACTGAGCTACCCCAGCAGGGACTTCCATATCGCTATCATTACGGCTTGCTGTTTCTGTTATTGCGAGATTACACCGCCTGCCATTACAAGATTGAATTTCTATCATTGCAAGATTGCGGCTTCTGTAATTGCAGACTTAAACCGCAATCCCAGCGTTATAAAAGAACTAATCTTCGTCTTGATATTTCTTAAACGCTCTTTTGCCTTCTTCAAAAACTTCCGTAATTTTATCCTTATGCTCTAATACTTTGTCAACGCCGTCATTGTAAATCCTGCGCCCTTTCTCTTTTAAATCTCCGCCCAAATCAGCCACAGTATCTGAAAAATCCTCGCTAAATCTTTTCAAATCAGACCTTGTCTCTTTTCCAGATTTAGGCGCGTATAAAATACCTGCCGCCGCTCCTATCAATGCTCCTAATGCAAATGCCAACAAAGAATTATTATTATTGTTCATGGTTTCCTCCTTTTTTTTTTGATTTTGCAAATAAAACGCTGCCTGCCGCCCTTATTATATTTACAAAACTGCTTGTTGTTTTGCTTGCCAAAAATACGCCTTTGACTGTTCTATTTACTATAAACCTTATTTCATTGCATAAAGCCGTTATTCTAAAAAAAATAACAATCATCCCTATCAAAATAATCAATAGGCTCGCAGAGATAAAAATCAAGCAAATTAAAGTCCAAATTTCTATATTCATAATGGAACGATTTTAACAAATTCTGTTTGAAATTTCAAAGAGAAATTTATGTATCTTAACCATAGCCATAGTGTCTTGAGCGCAATATTTGAGCAGATTCTCTTTGATTTCTTGACATTTTTGCTCATCGTATAAGCCTATAGCCATAAAAGCAAAAGCCGCCGCCGCATCGCCGCCTTCGGCTATTTCAAGATTTTCATAATTCATATCAACTAATGCGGGCAAAACAACTTTTATAGAATTGCGCCCTTTAAAACGGACATTATAATAATTGAGCCTTATGAGCGCTTCAAAATCCACAATTCTGCTTGAAATTTCAAGCAGTTTTTGACTATATTGCGGATATATTTGCGCAAGTTTTTTTATAGATAAGTTTTCTGAATTGGAATATGTGATTATACTGCCTTCGTCTCCAAGATACTCTATAAGTTTTTGGACTATAATTTCTTGGCAGTTTATTTTTGGGTCTGCTATATATTCAAAGTGCTGCGCTATTTTGTCTATCTCATTGCACTTATGTATGGAAAATTGAGTTATAACTTGGCTATGAGGCGCAAAATCGGGATATACAGGCAAGATATTGGATATAGACTCAAAATCAAGATAATAATAAGGCGCTTTAATCTCATTGACAAGAGTTTTTAAATTGGGAGATATATAAGTTGTATTGTTTTGAACGCAGTCTTTGATTCTTTTTTGCTGCTCATTTAATTCAAAATCTTCGGGGATATCTTTTATATAGACGACGCCGCTATTTATAAGTTCGTCCATATCGGGAGCGGAGATTTTGGGCATATCAAAAATAGAATTTTCTAAATTTTTTCCTATGCACTCGTTAAAAGCAGGGCAGTTTTTGCATTTTCTTTTTATGACAGGCTGCGGCATATCAGGGCTGTTGACTATTTTTGAGATTTTTTCAAATTCATCAATATATAGCGGGATTTGCTCTCTTACTTTGTCTGTGCAATCTATAAAATAAAACATTTCAGATAGAGGCTTGCCTAATCTATAACCGCCTGCTATATGTATTGTGGACATTTTTGATATTTGAATGCCGGCTTTTTCAAGCAACATAACATTGAAAGCGATATCATTTACATATTTGAGTTTAGATTTTCCGCCGGCGCGCGTTTCAAAAAGTTTCCAAGAACCTCCGCCGTCTCTTTGCAAAATCTCCACGCGGGCGGTAAAGTTGCTTATATTGAATTTTGCATTTTTTATTGTTTTTATTTGGGGGTCGTTTAAAATATCCGTAGCAAAAGGCGGCGCGTCAAAACTCAGATATTCTTTTGAGCAATCCAAAGCATTAGCGAACATTTTATGAGACAAATGCCGTATATTTCTACTTTCATAATTTAAAAAATCGCCGTTTAATCCCGATGTTTTTGGAATTTTCTTATTGTTTGACATCCACCCCAAAGTTGGACAAGCCATATAGTCCATAAAAGTTCTTTTGCCGATATATCCCATTATAAAATCACCCCGTCCTTAAAAATTGCAATTTCTCTATAATTGCTGATTTCGTTTTTTGTTTTAATCTTTCCGCTTGCTGTGTTTAAAATGTATTCAAATAAATCTTGCGCCGCGCTGTCAAAAGTTTTTCCGTTTAAAATCTCCCCGGCATTAAAATCAATCCAATGTTTTTTTCTTTCATAAAGATTTGTATTGCTTGATATTTTAATGGTAGGAATAGGCGCGCCGAAAGGATTGCCTCTGCCTGTTGTAAATAAAATGATTTGCGCTCCGCTTGCCGTAAGATTTGTGCAAGAGACCATATCGTTGCCGGGACCATTTAATAAATACAGTCCGCTTTCATTAGGGCGTTCTCCATAATTTAAAACTCCGCTTACTTGCGTAGTTCCGCCTTTTTGTATGCAGCCCAGCGATTTTTCTTCAAGGGTAGTAATGCCGCCTTCTTTATTTCCGGGCGAAGGATTTTCATAAACTTCCTGCTTATATCTTAAAAAGTAATTTTTGAAATTATTTATAAGATTTACTATGTCGTCAAAAACTGATTTATCTTTTGCTCTATTCATCAATAATCTTTCCGCTCCAAACATTTCGGGCGTTTCTGTAAGTATAGTTCTTGCGCCCAAAGATATTGCTGTATCGTTTATTTTGCCGCATAATGGATTTGCCGTAATGCCCGAGAAAGCGTCAGACCCGCCGCATTTAAACCCGATTACAAGTTCGCTTGCGGGAATTTCTTCTCTTTTAAATTCCGCCGCAAAATCTGCCAAACTCTTTAAAATATCTAATCCGTCCTTATATTCATCATCAATTTCTTGGGTAGTCAAAAATTTTATTCTATCATTATCAAAACTGTCCAAAGCGGGCAGAAAATTTTTAACATTATTATTCTCACATCCAAGCCCCAAAACCAAAACAGCGCCGGCATTGGGATTTTTTATTAGTCCGGCGAGGATTTTTTGAGTAAGTTTCATATCATCGCCAATCTGACTGCATCCCATAGAATGAGTATAAGCAAAAAATCCGTCAATCTTTCCTTCCTTTATATATGAAGCAAATTCTCTATTTGCCTCTTGCGATAGAATTTTTGAAGTATTATTTACACAGCCGACAGTAGGTATAATCCAAACCTCGTTTCTAATTCCCACAGAACCGTCTTTTCTTTTAAAACCTAAAAATTTCGCGCTGTCTTTTGCCGTCATTGCGGGATTAGACTCGCCGTCTATTTGCATTGAGGGAGATTGCGGGTCAAGCCCGCAATGACGACCATAGGGAGGTTGCGGGTCAAGCCCGCAATGACGACCATATGGAGATTGCGGGTCTTGCCTGCAATAATGGACGGGGGAATAAGAATAATCCTCAATGGACGATAAATTAGTCTTTAAATTATGCGTATGTATATGCTGTCCGCTTTTAATATCGCATTTAGCCGCGCCGATAATCTGTCCATATTTGACGACATTTTGCTCCGCCTTAATACCTTTTAAAGCAATTTTATGTCCAAAAGGAATATCGTCAAGCAAAATAAGAGCCTTTCCATCCACGCTTAAAATAGCGCCTGAGTTCAAAAACTCAAGCGCTATAATAACATCGTCACTGGCATTGATTTTGATAAATTTTTTATCGTTCACTTATTACTCTCTTATCCGTCATTTCCGAATGTCTTTATCGGAAATCCAACATCCATCATTGTCGAGCGTCTTTGTCGGGAATCTAACATCCGTCATTGCCGAGTGTCTTTGTCGGGAATCTAACATCCGTCATTCCCGAGCGTCTTTGTCGGGAATCCAACATCCGTCATTGCCGAGTGTCTTTGTCGGGAATCTATTTTTATTCTTTTACGCGCTTATCGCCGCTTTACAAATCTTGTCTATTGCGCTCCAAAAATCAAATTAGGCAGCCACAATACTATTTGAGGGAAAAATACCAAAATAAGCAGTTCCGCTATAACAGCCGCTAAAAACGGCAAACTCGCCGCCGTATATTCTTCAGGCGGACAATCCAAAATGCCGCAAACAGTGTATAGAGCCGAACCTATCGGAGGAGTCATAACTCCAAGCGTCACCATAGTCGCCATCAAAACTCCAAAATGCACAGGGTCCATCCCAACGCTTGTCACCATAGGCAAAAATATAGGCGTGAGCAAAAGGAAATTGACATTGCTGTCAACAAACATTCCCGATACAAAAAGGAAACAAAGCATTATGATAGTAAGAATTTGCGGATTGTCGCTTATGCCGAAAATGAAATTGCTAAGAACAATAGGCAATTCCACAAAAGTAATAGCGTAACTAAAAGGTCCCGACAAAGCGATAATCAACAAAATCGCGCCATTATCTCTAAAAGACATTTTCAGCGCATTCATAAAACTTTTCCAAGTGAGTTCTTTGTATATAAATTTGCCCACTATAATCGCATAAATCACGGCAAAAGCGCCCGACTCCGATGGAGTAAAAACCCCCATTCTTATTCCTACAATAAGCAAAATAGGAAATAAAAGAGCCCAAATGGATTCTTTGAGATTGTCTAAAAGTTCTTTAATGGTCACTCGGGGAATATCTTTTCTTGGCGGGTCGTATTTTTTTATGCGGGAAGTGATTGAAGTGGTAGTCATAAGAAAAAGCATCATCAAAACTCCGGGTATCATGCCTGCGGCAAAAAGCCGTCCGATAGAAACTTCGCCTATAAAACCGAAAATGATTAAACCAAGGCTTGGGGGGATAGTCGCCGTAATTAAAGCCGTGATACAATTGACTGCGCAAATATAACCTTTGGAATAACCTCTTTTGAGCATCTCCGGTCCCAAAATACGAGTTTCCATAGCCGCGTCTGCCGTTGCCGATCCGGAAACGCCTCCCATCAAAGTGCTCATTACAACGCTTATTTGAGCCGTTCCGCCATACATAGTGCGCGTCACAAGGCGGGCAAGACCGAGAAGTCTTTGCGTAATGCCAGATTCATTCATCAAATTTCCCGCAAAAATAAAGAAAGGCACCGCAAGAAAAGCGAAAGATTGGCTCTGAGCTATAATTCTATTTACAACTATTGAAGTCGGCAAAGCGCTTGTTGCAAGAAAAAATACAAGTCCCGACAATCCTATAACAAAAGCAATCGGCATTCTCAAAACAAGAAACAGAAAAAAACAAATCAATAATAGCGTCATATAAATAACTCCTTTAATTTTTTTTAAACAGCCGCTTTTTTCAATTTTTTCAATTCGTCAATGCGGCTTTTTATCTTTAAGATAGCGGATATGCTCATAGAAAAAGAGGCTACGGGCAAACTCAAAACTGCCCAAGAAAATGAAATCGGCAAAGCGCCGTATTGGCGTCCCCAATCGTTTTGGACGAGTTTAATACCGTAAATAATAATGAAAGCAAGCAAAAATAAAATAGCCAGCAAAACAAAAATCTCCACTATATTTTGAGTTTTTGGTTCGAACTTGCGCGTCACAATATCAATACCTATCAATTGTCCTGCGCGAAAAGCGCAATCTGCTCCCAAAAAAGAAGTCCATGCAAGAAGCAATAAAGCCACATCTATATTCCAAGAAACCGACACTCCCAACCCTCTAAGAATCGCCGACAAAAAAACCGCCGCTACGAGCGCTATAAAAGTCACAGAGCATATCAATTCTTCAATTTTACAAAACGCATTATAAATTTTTTTCATGATTTACCTCAAAAAAAAGCGGAGAGTTTATTTAAACTCTCCGCTTTAAAATTATTTACTTTATTCCCAACTGCTTAAACAACTCTGTCTTAAGAGCGGGTGAAAAGCCCATATCCTTATAATAAGGCGCTATAGCCTTTTCAAAAGGAGCGGTATCAACTTTATTGATTATCATTCCTTTGTCTTGCATCGCTTTAAGATTTTGTTCTTCTACTTGCGCGACTTTTGATTGGTATTCGCTTCCAACATCGCGGAAAGTTTTAACAAACAGCGCCTGCTGTTCAGGAGTCAAACTATTAAAAAATTTGAGACCTGTCACTATGCTGCTTGTGAGCATATAATGCGAAGTCATAGTATTGTATTTTAAGACTTCGTATAAGCGGTTGGAAAATGTGAAAGGAACTTGTATTTCGCAGCCGTCAAGGCTCTTTGTCTGCACCGCTGGGAAAATATCTCCCGCAGGTATAGAAGTTTGGGCATAGCCGAGCGCTTTTGCCAAATTCATTCCGATAGTATTGCCGAAACCGCGTATTCTTAATCCTTTAAGATCTGCGGGTTTGTCAATTTTCTTGTTGGTTACGAAATGACGCATACCGTTATACCAATTGTTTGTGACCAATTTGAGACCGGATTTTTCAAAGTCTTTTTCCCACTTCTTATACAAATCTGTGGTAAGAAGTTTGTCCAAAACTTTGTAATCTCTCAAAACATAAGGCGCCATCAAAATGCCGTATTCGGGCACTTTTTGATTTGCCGCAATGCGTCCCGGGTCTGAAGGCACTACAATATTTGCGCCTTGCAAAGCCTGCGTTACCAAATCATCGGTATCTCCGCTTAAAGAACCCGCTGTGAACACTTTCACATTAAATTGTCCCGACGCTCTCAATCTTTTAGCTACTTCATGCAAAGCCTGACTCTGAGGCGTTGTGTCCGCTTCAGTCCCCGCAAAAATCACATCAACTTTTTTTGCCGCTTGCGCAGGCGCCGCCAAAAAACCAGCGAATGCCAAAGCAAGAACCGCTGCTGCTGCAACTGTCTTTTTCAAGATACTCATACTTGTCCTCCTTTTTTTATATTGAAGCGCTTTGCGCTTCATTTTTTGTTATTGCTTTAATACGCCGCCTGCGGGTTTGACTCGCAATCTCTATCGTTTAATTTTGCAATGACAGCGCAAAATCAACAACGACGGATTGCGTCAACCCAAACTCTTTCTGCAAAAAGTCCGCCGTTCCAACCTGTCCAAATCTATCATTGACGCCGATTCTCTTTAAAGGAATTCCGCAAGCATTTTCCGCCAAGACTTCTGCAATTGCGCTTCCCAAACCGCCTATAATTGAATGATTTTCAAAAGAAATGATAGCCCTTTTATCTTTTATTTCTTTTAAAATCAAATCTTTATCTAACGGCTTTATGCAAAACATATCTATTACTTCTACCGATATGCCTTTTTTTTCAAGACTTTCGGCGGCATTTAAAGCGTCGGATACGAGTTGACCTGCGGCAATGAGCAAAATATCATGACCTTTTTTCAAAATATTGCCTTTGCCGAATTCAAACTCGCTTCCTTCCTTATATATATTGGCAATGGGTTTGCGATTTGCTCTAACGAAATGAATCCCTTTCAAATCAGCAAAATTCTTAATAATCCATCTCATTTGGACAAAATCAGCCGCATCGCAAATCAAAGCGTCAGGTATAGTTCTATATAAAGCGATATCTTCAAAAGTCGTATGAGTTCCGCCATTTGCCGCCACTGTAAAACCCGGGTCGGAAGCGTATATATTTATAGTATTTTGAGAATAAGCTCCGGAAATAAAAATTTGGTCAAAAACCCGCCTCGAAACAAAAGGCGCAAAAGAATGAATAAAAGGTATAAACCCAATCAAACTCAAACCCGCCGCTACGCCGACCATATTGGCTTCGGCTATGCCTACATTTATAAATCTATCGGGATTGCTTTTTTTGATTTTTGCCCACCCGCTTGCCGAGCCCAAATCTGCTTCCAATGCTATAACTTTATCATTAATTTTCATCAAGTCCTGTATAGCGCTCACAACAGCCATTCTCATTTCAGAAGCATCTGTATTTTCCCTGTCCAATTCAAACATTTTATTTGCCTCCTTAATTTGTCATTGCGGGCTTGACCCGCAATCTTCGTCGTTCTCTTTCGCTGTTACGCCCAATTGTCTCCCCAAGTCATCCGTCATTCACGAATGTCTCTATCGGGAATCCGCTTTCATCGCAAAGCGTTGCAATGCAAATCTGCAGTTATTCCCATTCAGCAGCTAACAGCAGTAACGCTGTCATATAGGCTTTGGATTTGCGGGTTTTAAGTCCGCAATGGCGCCGCTATCCGCATAGACGGTTATTCCAACCTTGTAATGAGCGCGCTTAATTCCTCAATAGCGTCATCCGCCGCCTTAATATTTTCAGCCGTATTAAATTTCACAGAATGATTATCCATCATATCCTCAAAATACTTAATTCCCTGTCCTTTTATGGAATCAAGGATTATACAAACCGCGCTATCTTTTACGCTTTTACATTTTTCAATAGCCTCGTCAATAGCGCTTTCATCGTCCGCTTTAACTTTTTTAGTGAAAAATCCAAAAGCCTGCATTTTTTTCTCTATGTCATAAGGGTTTATCACATCTTTTGTCCACCCGTCCAATTGTTTTTTATTTTCATCTATAAACGCTATGCAATTGTTGAGTTTATTATGGGCTATAAATTGAAAGGCTTCCCAACACTGCCCTTCATTTAATTCGCCGTCTCCTGCTATTAAATATACAAATTGAGCGTTTTTTTTGAGTTTAAAGCCTGCCGCAATACCTGCCGCAATGGAAGCCCCCTGCCCCAAAGAGCCTGCAGTCATATCTACGCCTGGCGTTTTTACTCTATCAAGATGAGACGGCAGTTTTGTTCCATTCTCGTTTAAAGTCAACAGCCAATCCTTGCCAAAAAAACCAACATTAGCCAACGCGCTATAAAGCGCAGGACCGGCATGTCCTTTTGAAAGAATCACAAAATCCCGCTCTTTCCATTGCGGATTTTTCGCATCATAGCGCAATTGTTTCCCATACAAGACGCTCAACAATTCCACTATGGATAAAGAGCCTCCAAGGTGTCCATACCCGCACTTTTTGATACATTTTAAAACATCCAATCGGATCTTAGCGGACAATAATTTCAATTTTTTAATTTCTTTTTCATTCATAATTATCTCATCCTCCTCATTTCCATTAGTCATCATTACGGCATCTGCGCTGTTATTGCGGGCAAGACCTGCAATATCTGCCATTTTTAGTTGTCATTCTGACTTAGTTCATATATAAAAGTCTTATTTTGGTTTTGTTGTCTTAATTTTAGGTTATTTTATGACGCTTTCTAAATTATTTATAAACCCCGAAAATAAGTTTATTTTTTTGCTGTTTGCTTTATCAAGTATTGCTCTCGCTTTTTTGCCGCGCTCTTTTTAAAGATGAGGACTTGTCTTTCATTATCTTATATCTTATCCGCGCTTTGTTTCGCTATTTTATCAGTTTCACGCGCGTCTCGCAATTAAACGGCAGAGAGAAAAGACGGCAAAGGCAGCGGCTTTTAGCAAGTTGCAGCCGCTGCGTGGTGAATAAAGAGCGCATGTCTGGCGGCGGGCGCGAGATGCGAGCGCCATTTCCTTAAATAACGACAAAGGCAAATACTACTGTTTCTGCCTTTGCTTTTTAATTGCCTTTGTCGTCTTTTCTCTCTGCCGTTTAACATCTTAATCGCCTATATAAATGCTATAATCCCGATAGTTTCGCAAGCGTTTGGCGCTTGCGAAACTATATTTTTGTAAAAGGAAAGTTAAAAAATGAAAAGAGAAGACATCAGAAATGTAGCTATTATCGCCCATGTTGACCATGGAAAAACAACAGTAGTTGATTCATTGCTCAAATTTTCAGGACAGTTCGCCGTAAAAATTGACGCGGCTCAAGATACGGTTTTGGATTCAAATCCGCTTGAAAGAGAAAGGGGAATTACAATACTTGCCAAATGCACTTCTGTCCTTTATAAAGGCAATACTATAAATATAGTGGACACTCCCGGACACGCCGATTTCGGCAGCGAAGTCGAGAGAGTTTTAAAAATGGTTGACGGAGTTATTTTGATGGTTGACGCAGTGGAAGGTCCTATGCCTCAGACGAGATTTGTTTTAAGAAAGGCGCTCGCTTTGGGTTTAAGACCGATAGTAATTATCAATAAAATGGACAGACCAAATATCAGACCAAGCGCCGCCATTGACGAAGTTTTTGAACTTTTTATGAAACTCGGCGCAACCGACGCTCAACTGGATTTTCCTATATTATACGCTTCTGGGCGCGACGGTTGGGCGAGCGATAAAATGGAAGAAAAAGGCAGAGATATAGAGCCTGTTTTTACCACTATTTTAAAACATATCCCGCCTCCTCAAGCGGATATAGAAAAACCTTTGCAAATGCAAATCACCATGCTTGATTACAGCAATTTTTTAGGTCAAATAGGCATAGGTAGAATTTTAAACGGAGTCATAAAAAAAGGACAAAGTATTGTTCTTGCAAATACAAAAGCGGTCAAAAATGCGAAAGCCGTCAGAATTGACAAATTTGTGGGTCTTAGCAAAGCGGAAGTTGATGAGGCAAAAGCCGGCGACATAATATCAATATCGGGTCTTGAAGGCGTGGAAGTCGGCGATACGGTTTGCTGCGTGGAAAGTATTCTCCCATTGCCGCCTCTTTCTATTGACGAGCCTACTGTGTCTATGGATTTTTTGGTCAACGATTCGCCTTTTGCCGGCAGGGATGGAAAATTCCTCACGAGCCGCCATATCAAAGAGAGATTAGAAAAAGAGGCGAAAACAAATGTAGGTCTTAAAATGGAAACTCTTGACGGCGAAGGCAGATTTAAAGTGTCGGGCAGAGGCGAACTTCATTTGACTATTTTGATTGAGACTATGCGTAGAGAAGGTTTTGAACTTGCCGTATCGTCGCCCGAAGTTATTTATAAAGAAAAAGACGGCGTTCTTTGCGAGCCTATGGAATATCTCACCCTTGATATAGAAACTCAATATCAAGGCGTGGTTTTTGAACTTGTAGGAAAGCGCGCCGCAAAACTTGAAAATATGATAATGGAAGGCACCGACAGAGTAAGGCTTGAATATATAATACCATCGCGCGCTTTGATAGGGTTTAAAAATGATTTTTTAACAAACACCCGCGGACAAGGAATAATGCATCATAGTTTTTACGATTATATGCCAAAAGAAAATGTCGCGCCTTTAAGAAATAGCGGCGTTTTTATAGCTAAAGAAGACGGCAAAACCACAGCCTATGCTCTTGATAATTTGCAAACCAGTGGAAAAATGTTTGTAAATCCGGGAGAAGAAGTGTATGCGGGCATGATAGTGGGTGAAAATTCAAGGGAAAAAGATTTGGTTGTAAATCCCTGTAAATTAAAGAAATTATCCAATATGAGAAGTAAATCCGCAGACGACGCTCCGATGCTTACTCCTCCTATAAAGATGAATTTGGAGCAATCCGTAGAATACATAGCGCCGGATGAACTTGTAGAAATTACTCCGACGGCGATAAGACTGCGTAAAAAAGTATTGAGCCATCTGGTCCGCAAAAGAACGGCAAGAAACGAAAGCGATGAATAAGGTGCGGCGGAGCCGCGATTACACACGACTGTCTCTAAGTTAAGTGCGACTGGAAGGTCGCATTGCCTTTTGGCGTCTTTTGACACAATTTGTCTGCGTGGATAGCGCCGCTATACGCGTGCAGACAAATTCTGCCAAAATACGCTCAAAATGCTTCGCGGAGCGCGGCTCATACATAAAGAGAAGAAACGACAAAAACCCAAAAACCTCGTTTGGAGCGGGTTTCAACCCCGCCCGCAACGCAAAGCGAGCCGTTGCTTTTGTCGTTTGGAGCGGGTTTCAACCCCGCCCGCCGCGCAAAGCGAGCCGTTGCTTTTGTCGTTCGGAGCGGTTTTTCAACCCGCCCGCAACGCAAAGCGAGCCGTTGCTTTTGTCGTTCGGAGCGGTTTTTCAACCCGCCCGCCGCGCAAAGCGTGTCATTTGTTTTTGTCATTCCTCTCTCTCTTTGGAGAGGGGGGGTGCGGGTGGATGCGAAGCGCGCTGTTGCCTCCGTAATTCCCGAATGTCTTTATCGGGAATCCATTTTCAGCGCAGAGCGCGTCGTTTGTTTTTAATTGTCTTTGCCGTTTTGCGTTCCTTGCGTGGTCGTTGTTTTTGTCGTTATACTCATTTGCGCAACTTGCGAGATGCCTTTGCCGTAGTCGCTGCCTTTGTCGTTTTATTAAGGAAAATAGTATGTTAAAAAATTTTATTTTTGATATGGACGGAACTTTGGTTGACTCCAAGTATGATATTAGAAGATATTTGCTTGACGGGTTTAGGCAAAACGGAGTTCATATTGACGATTCTACTTTTATTCAAATTGGTCCTCCTTTGGAGAGAATTATTAGAAATACCGCGCCGCATATTTCCGACGAATTGGCTGATAAAGTTTTAATTTCGTATAGACGGCTTTATATCAATGGAGATTTGTCAAAAACTATTCCTTTTGACGGAATCATTGACGCTCTAAAATATATTAAATCGCAAAATCTCAACGCTTTTATTGCTACTTTTAAACCTTTTACATCCGCTCAACAGATTTTAAACAATCATTTTATAGGATTGTATAAAGATATAATCACGCCGACAGAAATAAAGAATTTTAATTTTAGAGCGAAAATTTCAAAAGCCGATATGCTCAATTTTTTTATTGATAAATGGCGTATCAAACCGCAAGAATCCGCTATGATAGGCGATGCAAAAAGCGATATAGACGGCGCAAAAGAAGCGGGAATGACGGCAATCGCGGCTTTATACGGATATGGTCAGCCCGATGAATTTGACAATGCTGATTTTAAAGTTAAAACGGCAAGAGACTTATTTGAGATAATTAAAAAAATGAGCAAGGAGTAACCATTATGAGCAAAGACATTTTAAAAATTGCAGGTCTTGAACTTGAAAGCAGAATTTTAATAGGCAGCGGGAAATTTTCAAATAACGCTTTAATCCCAAAAATAATAGAAGCGTCTGGCGCGCAAACGATTACAGTCGCCGTGCGCCGTTTTGATTTTGATAATCCAAATGAAAACATACTCTCATATATAACAAAGGGAATAAATATCATGCCCAATACTTCCGGCGCAAGAAATTCCCAAGAGGCTGTTACAATCGCCCGCCTTGCAAGAGAGGCGCTAAAAACAGATTTAATAAAAATAGAAATTATCAATGACAACAAATATCTTCTTCCCGACAATTATGAGACAGCCCGCGCCTGCGAAACTCTTGCAAAAGACGGTTTCAAAGTTTTTCCTTATATGAATGCTGATTTGCCTTCCGCCCGCGATATGCAAAATGCCGGCGCCGCCGCTATTATGCCGCTTGGCGCGCCTATCGGGACAAATAAAGGGCTGCAAACGAAGGCTATGATAAAAATTTTAATAGAAGAAATAGATTTGCCCATAATAGTTGACGCGGGTCTTGGCAAGCCAAGCGACGCTTGTCAAAGTATGGAAATGGGCTGCGCGGCTATTATGGCAAATACGGCGATTTCTTCAAGCGAGAATCCAATTTTAATGGCGGAAGCTTTTAAGGACGCGGTTAATGCCGGCAGAAAAGGTTTTCTTGCAAAACTTGGGACAATTTCCAATAAGGCTCAAGCCTCGTCGCCGCTTACAAACTTTTTGAGGAATTAAAAATGTCTTTTTATGATTACAAACAACAATATAAAAATATAGATTTTGAAAAATTTGCCAAAACTGTTTGCGCCGAACAAATCAAAACTATTTTAAATAAAGACGAAATATCTGAATTTGATTTTCTCGCTTTACTTTCTCCCGCCGCTCTTGATTTTATAGAGCCGATGGCGCAAAAAGCAGCCGATATAGCGCTAAAACATTTCGGCAAAGCAATCGTTTTATTTGCTCCTTTATATGCGTCTAATTTTTGTATAAACAATTGCGCATATTGCGGATTTTCAACGCGAAACGATATAGAGAGGAAAATTTTAAATTTGGACGAAGTTGAAGAGAATGCAAAGATTGTGTCGGGGTTCGGCATCCGCCACATCTTGCTTTTAACGGGCGAGAGCGCGGTCAAAACAAGTATGGACTATTTAAAATCCTGCGTTAAAATTTTAAAGAGATATTTTGACGCTGTAGATATTGAAATCTATCCTCTTACAGAAGACGGATATAAAGAACTCGGGGAAGCGGGCGTTGAAGGGTTGACGGTTTTTCAGGAAACTTATAATGAAGATCTATATAAAATTTTGCACACCAAAGGCGCAAAAGCAAATTATAGATTCCGCCTTGAAACTTGCGAGCGGGCAGGCAGAGCGGGATATAGAAATCTAAATATAGGCGCTTTGCTCGGTTTAGACGATTTTAGCCGAGAACTTTTTTTTACGGGCATTCACGCAAAATTTTTGCAAAAAAATTTTCCATCAAGCGATATAGGCGTATCTTTTCCAAGAATTCGCAAGGCAGAAGGCGGGTATCAGCCAAGGACTGTAATTGCAGATTCTAACCTTGTCCAAGCAATCGCCGCAATCAGACTTTTTGTTCATCGGATAGGGATAACAATCTCAACAAGAGAAAATAATGATTTAAGAAGAAATCTTATAGGGTTGGGCATAACAAAAATGTCTGCCGCTTCAAATACTCAAGTCGGCGGATATGCCAAGAAGGGCAATACAAAAGGACAATTTGAAATCAGCGACAGCGCGAGCGTCAAAGAAGTAAAAGACATGATATATCAAAAAAACTATCAGCCTGTCCTAAAAGATTGGATGCAAATGAACGGCAGGTAGTAGAGATGCGCTACGCGCGCGCAGACAAAAATGTGCGGCGAAGCCGCGATACACACGACTGTCTCTAAGTTAAGCGCGATTGGAAAGTCGCATTGCCTTTTGGCGTCTTTTGACAAGTTTGTCCGTTTGGATAGCGCTGCTATACGCACACAGACGATAAGGTGCGGCGAAGCCGCGATACACACGGCTGTCTCTAAGTTTGGCGCAGGGCTGAATGGTCGCATTGCCTTTTGGCGTCTTTTGACACAATTTGTCTGTTTGGATAGCGCTGCTATACGCGCGCAGACAAATTCTGCCAAAATACGCTCAAAATGCTTTGCGGGGCGCGTCTCATAATAAAGAAAAAACCCCAAAACCTCGTATGGGCGGGTTTCAAAAGCACCATCCCCGGACGCTAATGTCAATCGCTGTATCTAAACTCTGGAAAGATTTAATGCTGTTAAAATCCCATATTGCCCGCAAATCTATGCGGGTAACAAGAGCAATTATGAAAAAACAATTACCAAAAGGCTTATACGCAATTACGGCTCAAAATTTGTCAAACGGGCGTGACAATATAACTGTTGTCAAGGAAATGTTTGACAGCGGAATAAAAATCTTGCAATACCGCGAAAAGCAAAAAAGCAAATTAGAAAAATTCAAAGAATGCGAGATCATAAAAAAATTATCGGATGAATACGGCGTTTTTTTCATAGTAAATGACGATATAGACATAGCCCTTGCCGTCAAAAGCGGCGGAGTCCACATAGGACAAGACGATTTACCAATAGAAAAAGCAAGAGAAATAGTAGGCGGCGATATGACGATAGGCTTATCAACGCACAATCCCGCTCAAGCCCAAGCGGCAGTCTCCAAAGGCGCGGACTATATAGGCGTAGGACCAATTTTTAAAACTTTTACTAAATCATCTGTAGAGCCGGTAGGTTTTCAATATTTAGACTATTGCGTTAAAAACATAAAAATCCCAAAAGTAGCAATAGGCGGCATAAAAATAAGCAATATAAAATCTATATCCAAATACAATCCAGAAAATATATGTATGGTAAGCGAAATCACATCTTCAAACAATATAAAAGAAACAATAAGCCAAGCGCAAGAACAAATGAATACGCAGAAAGAATAAATAATCAATACAATTTTTCAATTTGTTTTTTGCGGCGCTTTTTTGCTATTATCCCGAACAGTTTAACCCAAGATATTGACTGTATGATAGTTAATTTTAAAAGCTCATATACAAAAGGTTGGCAGGATGTTATATAAAATCCCGAAGTGATTTAATGTAGTTAACAATCTTCCGTATCGCCGCAGGCTATGCGGGATGCTAAAATCAATCGCTAACCAAATCCTGAAAGAATTTAATGTCGTTAATAACTCCGCATTGCCTTGAAAAGAGGGCGAGAGGCGCAAAAGCGCGCGGGGGACAAATGGGGGATATTATGAAAAAAGCGGTATTTATAATGTCATTTTTATTTTTGTTTGCCGTCATAGGCTACGGCGAACTTGTGATTAGAGGAAGTCTCGCTAACAAAGCCCATAAACAAATCAATGTTTCTTACGGCAGTCAATCAAAAATTATCAATGTCAATTCCGACGGCTCTTTTGAAGTTAAACCAAGTTCTGCTTTTGAAGATTTTCAAGAAAATGGAACAATCATTTTAGAATTTGACGATATCAATCTTGCAAAAAAGAGATTTAATAGAGGCGAAAAAGTCAGTGTAAATAATCCTATAAAAGCCGCTTTACAAATAGACAATGGCAGAATAATAGACAAAATGGACGAATATGCGGCAATAGACGCCTCTACAAACACCCTTGGTCTTTACAATGCGAAAGGAACTGATTTTTATAATATCATTATTGGAATTTCATCATTTTATAAGCAAGATGATAAAGAAAAACGCAAGGCGGCAGAAATAAACAGAGTTCCTAAATCGGCGGGCAAACAAAAGAAACTTCCTGCCGTTGAATCTTCTCAAAGCGCCTCTAAAAAAATATCAAAAGCGTCGTCTCTTGATTTGAAATACTATTCTTTTCAGGCGGCTATGCTTGCAATTGCAAAATCCATTGCGCAAGACCCCAATATCCCCAAAAATGAGAATATTGCAGTTGTGGGTTTTCAAGAGACTATGACGAAAAAAAGATGGTTTATAAGTTCGGCTATAGAAAATGATTTAACCAATTTTTTAATAAATCAGATACCGCAAAAAGTTATAGTTAAAAACAGCATAGATATGGTTCTTAATGAATTGCAAATATCGCGCGGAGAACTTTTTGATACTAAAAACAGAAAAGACTTCGGAAAACTTGCCGCGGCGGGTCTAATTGTCAGCGGGACATATTGGCTTGACGATAATGATTTGGCTATAAATATCATAGTTGTAGATATACAAAGCGGCATCGCTTACGCTTCATATAGGACGCGCATAGAAAAAATCATAATTGACAAAAAATATTTTGAAAATGAGGATATATAAATGAAATCATATAATAAAATTTTTGCGGCGGCGGTTTTTCTTTTTTTATCAAGTTTTCTTTTTGCAGATATAGGTTTTGACAGCGCGTTTGATAGTCTTATACCGTATGTAAAAAACAGCGTCAAAGATAAGAAAATAGTTGTAGCAGGCTTTAAAAATTCTGACAACGGCGCTCATGATTCTTTTTCTGTTTTGTTAGAAGATGAGATAAGCAATGTTTTAATTAAATCTATGCCGTCCCAAGTGATAGTTAAAAGCCGGTTGGATATTATATTGGGTGAAATTTCTTTAAGCGCGGACAATGTTTTTGACAATGCTTCCCGCAAACAAATAGGCAAATTATCTTCTGCGGATTTTATTCTCTCGGGAAATTATCGTATAAATAACGGCGATATTATTGTCAATATACAAGCGGTTGATATAGAAAGCGGGACTGGTCTTATGTCAAAACAAATCATTATAAATAGAGAATATGTCCCTCAATACATTTTGCAAAGCGAGCCGGTCAAAACTGAAGTCAAAAAAGAAGTCAAAGAGCCGATAAAAGAGCGGCAGCCGTTGATTGAAATTACAGCGGAGGCTGTCAAATCGCCGGATTCCGCATCTAAAATCAGTTTTATAGACGGTTTTGTCAAAGGTTTTTCGGGGATTTCAAAATCTGTAATAGGAGTTTTAGATTCAATAGCGTCTGCTGTTTTCAAAGCGTTTTTAGACAGATAATAGTTTAATTAAGGAGGGCAAAATGGATTTATTCGGAGTTTGTATCGGGGTTTTTTCATGGATTGTTTGGACGGTAATAGACGCGATGATAGCCCGTCAAAAAGGACGGAGCGTTTTCTTGACGCTTCTTGCCGCCCTATTTTTCACGCCTATAGCTCCATATATATACCTAATAGCCGTTCCGTCCAAAATAAGATTTAGAAAATACAGCGGCGAATATTATTCCAATGAAGATTAAGAATATGCGTCGGCGCGCAGGCTCAATTGCGCCGCAGAAATCTATAGAGACATATAAAAAACGAAAAATTGTTAAAATCAAAAACACATTGAAAAATCAATATGAAAAATAAAATGAAATCAAAAACATAAAAATCCCCGAACCTTGTATAGGCGGGTTTCAACATCGCTTGCTTGCCTGAAATGAAATTAAAAAGACGCTTAAAGCCTTCCACAAATAAGAGAGCATATAAAATGATTTATTTAGAATCGCCGCAGACAGACCCGTATTTTAATTTATCTTTGGAACAATTTGTTTTTGACAATTTGGACAGGAAAGAAAATTATTTTATGCTTTGGCAAAATGATAATGCCGTAATTATAGGGAAAAATCAGAATACTATTGAGGAAATAAACGCCGCTTTTGTCAAAGAAAAAAATATCAAAGTCGTCCGCAGGTTGTCGGGCGGAGGGGCGGTCTATCACGATATGGGCAATCTCAATTTCACTTTCGTTATGGACGCTGTTGAATCGAATAAATTGGATTTAAGTTTTTTCTGCCGTCCAATAGCAAAAGCGTTAAAAGATTTCGGTATTGACGCCCAAATAAGCGGACGCAACGATATTACTATTGATGGCAAAAAGTTTTCTGGAAACGCCCAATATCTAAAAGAAGGGCGGGTTATGCATCACGGAACTATAATGTTTAACTCAAATCTTGAAAATGTCGAACAATCTTTAAATGTTTCCAAAGATAAAATCGCGTCAAAAGGCGTCCGATCTATAAGAAGCGCAGTGACAAATGTCGGCTATTATTTAAAATCTCCTATCTCGCTCAAAGAGTTTAAAGACAAATTAGTTCAATCTGTGTTTGAGGGGCAAAATTTTACTCGATATCATTTTACTCAAAAAGATATAGACGCAGTCAATAAATTGAGAGATGAAAGATATGGGCAATGGGACTGGAATTACGGAAAATCGCCCGCCTATTCCATAGTAAAAAAGCGCAGGGTGGAAGGTTGCGGCTCTGTGGAAATTTGTATGCAGGTTGACGAAGGCATAATTTCTTATATGAAATTTTACGGCGACTTTTTCGGCTTAAAAGATGCGGATGATTTGTCAAAACTTTTTGTTGGACGCAAGAACAATGCCGAAAGTTACGAAAAAATTCTTTCAAGTATCAATGTGGGCGATTATTTCAATAATCTAACAAAATCCGCATTGATGGACATTTTGGCGCAATAAGCGCTATATTGTCGCTATCGTAAGAGCGGGATTGAAACCCGCCAAAAAAGGTTGTCATGATGCAGTTTAATCAATTAAGGAGGTTTCAAAATGCAAATTGCGCAAGGTAAAATGGGAAGAGTAGCGGCTTTTAGGTTGGCTCCAGGGGAAGACATTCTTGAAGGGATGGAAAAGGCTTGCGGCGAATTAAAAATCAACAATGGTTTAATTCTAAGCGGTATAGGCAGCCTTGACGGGGCGACATTTTTTGATCCCGTAATTCTCCCGGAAAAAAAGAGCAAATACGGATACGGCAATCCTTTGGTTTTATATGGACCAATAGAGCTCGTTTCTATGAGCGGAATGATTTGCCAAAACGATGCGGACGGCAAAACTTTATTTCATATACATTTTGCTTTGACAGACCAATACGGCAACGCTCACGGCGGACATTTGATGGAAGGCAATAAAGTTCTTCTCACTGTGGATTTAATGATAGCGGAAGTTGAGGGTATAAAGATGGGCAGAAGATTTGATAATGATTTGGGCGTCTTTCTGTTTAATCCATCTCAAAAATAAATGAAAATAATTTGTCTCGGCGACAGTTTAACTTATGGTTTCGGCATTTCAAGAAGCGGTATTTGGACGAATATCGCCTCTATTGCGTCGGGATTTGAACTCGTCAACAAAGGCATAAACGGCGACACCACAGGCGGAATGCTCGCCCGTTTTGACAGAGATGTTTTAAGAGAAAATCCGTCGGTTGTTCTTGCGATAGGCGGAGCAAATGATATTTTTACGGCGCAAAGCGATGCTAATGCCCGCTCAAATATGTTTGCGATGTTCAATTTAGCGGCAAGCAAAGGGCTATTATTTATCACAGCCTCTCTTATCCCGCTCAACTTAAAAAACATTCGTCCCGATTGGGCGGCTTTTACAGATATGCCCAAAGTTCAAGACCTATGCGAAAAATATAATGCTTGGCTAAAACTTTTTGCCAAAACTTTCGGCGCAGGCTTTATTGATTTAGAAAGCGCGTTTAAAAATGCCCTGCAATCCCAAAACTTATATTTAGAAGACGGCTTACATCCCAACAAAGAAGGACACAAAGCATTAGGCGCTTATATAAGCGAAAAACTTTCAATGATGTTAAAAAAATAACAACAGCGGCTTCTCGCAAGTTTCGCAAAAGGTTTAACGACAAAGACAATGATCGCGCAAAGAGCGCAAAACGGCAAAGACTTTCATTAAAAACAATCATAGTAACAATCTGTTGTCGTTGCCGTTGTCTTTCTTGCGTTCCTTGCGCGGTCGCGGCAGTTGTCTTTGTTTAAAGAAAGGGCGCTCACATCTCGCGCCCGCCGCCAGACGCGCGCTCTTTATTCATTGCGCGGCGGCTGCAACTTGCAAGAATCCGTTGCCGTTAATCCCATAGCGTTTTTTGCGGGAAATCTGTTGTTTTTTAAAGGAGTTTAAAATGTTTTTATGGCTTCCGTTTTTATCTTATGCAGTAGTGGTAACTTATACGCCCGGTCCCAACAATATAATGTCAATGAATAATGCCGCCGCAGTAGGCTTAAAAAAATCCATTCCCTTTAATCTCGGAATTTTTGCCGGCTTTGCCATTGTGATGAATTTATGTATGTTTTTTTCAACCGTAATGTTTGCTCTAATTCCAAAAATAGAATTGCCGATGAAAATCTGCGGCGCGGCGTATATGCTCTATTTAGCATACAATAGCGTCAAAAGGGCGAATAAAAAAAACATAGAAGCAAAAGGCGGAACTTTTTTAGAAGGCTTATTTTTACAATTCCTAAACCCCAAAATTTTCATCTACGGCATCACAGCGATGTCTGCATACATACTTCCAGTTTTCAATTCGCTGCCAATACTAATAGCATTTTCTTGTCTATTAGCCTTTATAGGCTGCACAGGCAATGTTTGCTGGGCGCTTTTTGGCGCGACATTTAGCAAAATTTTTGCCAATCACTCCAAACTAATAGGCATAGTAATGGCAATACTACTAATATACTGCGCAGTATCTCTATTCATATAAACAGCAAGGCAAAATAATCCACAGTCTTCTCGCAAGTTGCCGCTGCCGCTCAATAAATAAAGAGTGAGAGTCTGGCGGCGGGCGCGAGATGTGAGCGCCATTTTCTTGTCCGCTTCGTCTCCATCCCCTCACTCGTGAAGGGGAATTAACTGCCGCTTTGCATTATGGGCAAATAATCATTCGCCTGCGCAAACGAATGACAGAATATATCAGTTATGCAAAAGATTTAATATAGGCTTTAAAAAAACATAAAAAGTCAATACTTTTGAAAGCGCGCTTTAAAAAGTGTTGACTTTTGTTTTATGATATTTTATAACTTATTTAATGAAACGCTGATTTTAGGAGAATACTATGAATAAAAATAAATATGTAATCAGGCAAGAGTATTTAAACGCTCTCATTTCTTTCAAGGATAAAGATTTAATCAAAGCAATTACCGGCATTCGCCGCTGCGGTAAGTCCACATTGTTGTTTGAAATATATAAGGATTGGCTAATATCTAACGGCGTTGGAAAAGACAGAATTATTTCAGTTGATTTAGAATCAATAGATAATAAGGATTTATACAATTACGAAAGTTTGTATAAATATATTTCAAGCAAAATGATTAAAGGAAAAATGAATTATATTTTTATAGACGAAGTTCAAAATTGTCAAGATTTTCAAAAAGCCGTTGATAGTTTATACATTAAAAATAATACCGACATTTATATTACAGGTTCAAATGCGGCAATGTTTTCTGGAGAACTTGCAACTTTGCTTTCAGGCAGATATATTACCGTAGAAATGCTGCCTTTTTCATTTAAAGAGTATATTGAGGTTTGCGGCAATGGCAATGATTTAGAAAAGAAATATAGAGACTATGTCCGCTATGGTTCGTTCCCATATATCATGGAATTTGACAATAATGAAAAACAGATAAATACCTATCTTGAAGGCGCGTATAATACCGTTTTAAAAAAAGATATTATAGCCCGTCGTAAAATTACGGACATTTCTATGCTTGAAGATACTATAAAGTTCATCTTTGATAATATCGGAAACATAGTTTCTCCTAAAAAAATCAGCGATACTTTAACTTCGCATAACAGAAAAATATCTCATCCTACAATAGAAAATTATCTATCTTATTTAACGGATAGTTATATGGCGTATAAGGTCGGCAGATATGATATAAAAGGAAAAGAATACCTGAAATCTTTATCAAAATACTATTGCGTTGATATGGGTTTAAGAAATTATCTTTTGGGATATAGAGATATAGATATGGGGCATATTTTAGAAAATATTGTTTATCTTGAACTTTTACGCAAAGGATATAAAGTTTTTGTAGGTAAAATAGATAGCGCTGAAATTGATTTTATAGCTCAAAATCAAAACGATACTATATATATTCAAGTAGCCGAAACTATTAAAGGCGGAAAAGATATTTTAAACAGAGAACTTGCCCCGCTAAAAGCGGTAAAAGATTTCAATCAAAGATTGTTGATAACAACAGATTATGACGCCAATGTTTCTTACTACGGTATAAAACATTTTAACGCTTATGAATGGCTGTTAGGAATTGAAACCAAAAACACATTAAAAAATTAATATGAAATATAAAATATAAAATATAAAAAGCCCCGCCCCTATAAATTTTGCCGTCTTTTCCCTCTGCTTTTGAATGAATTGTATTCGCTGATAAAATATACTTAAATATAGTAAATCAATTATAAATCATAGTTAAATATAGTATATAAGGAGTAAAAATGAGTCAAAGAATTCACTTGCCATTACCCGCTATGAGCGCTTTGCGGAAATTGGGACAAGATATAAATGAGGCGCGCCGCCGCCGCCGTATTCCTATGGCTTTGATGGCTCAACGGGCTGGTATTACAGAAGTCACTTTGATAAAAATTGAAAAAGGAAATCCCAATACCGCTATGGCGGGATATGCTTCGGTTTTATTTGTTTTGGGTTTAATAGATAAATTAAAAGAGATTGCAGATATTGCTAATGACAAAACGGGACAAATCTTTGAAGCCCAAAATCTCCCAAAACGGATTAGAATTAGCAAGGAATAATATTATGAGCAATAAATCAATTTTTGTTTCAATAGACCTCTTGCGCAACCGATATATAAAATAAATGGACATTACGCGCCTCCGTCATTCCCGAGCGTCTTTGTCGGGAATCCACTTGCCGTTGTTTTTTAACTTGGATTTCCGATAACAACTTTCGGAAATGACGCATTGTGGGCGATTTTTGGCAATGACAATAGATACATTCTTACATTCTTTATATATCAGTTATGCAAGAGGTCTATTAAACAATAAAACAATTCTTGTTGGCAGATTGCGGACTAATATCAGAAACGGCAAAGAAAACGCGGCAAGTTTTTGGCGTCAAAGCGCCAAACAATTAAAAATTTCAAATCAAGAAATAGATTATATGAGATCAGCCTTTGACAACAAACAAACAGAATTTGCAAAAAAATTAAAAAATGTTCGTTAATCACGCCCCATATCAGATAAAAAACCGCCGCATTTTAGTCCTAAATCCCTCAGTTTTTCATAAATTTGACAAAACTATATGTATGTTATAATATCCGCCTCTCGCACAATAGGTTGATTTAACTTTTTAATCAAAAAAAGCGCCAAAACCGCATTGACAAAACAACGGGTATGTTGTAATATCCGCGCCCTTTCAACCTGTAGCGCCTTAATCGGCAAAATAAAAAGAAAGAGAATTCGCTTATGAAATGCCCTTTTTGTTCAAGTTTCAACGGACAAGTGCTTGATTCTCGTCCAGTTGATAATTCTTCCGCCGTCAAAAGGCGTAGAGAATGTTTAGATTGTAAAAAGCGATATACGACTTTTGAGAGATTAGAAGAATTTTCTATGTTGGTCGTAAAAAATGCTCAAAACAGAGAGCCTTATAACAGAAAAAAGATGTTGGAAGGCATATCTTTAGCATGTAGAAAACGACCAATATCAGCAGAAACTATAGACGCCGTAGCAAGCGAGGTGGAAAATGAGATTTTTAGCGAATATGTCCTTGAAATTCCGTCCCGCATAATAGGCGATAAAATCCTTGAAAGGCTTTATGATATAGACCCTGTGGCGTATATCAGATTCGCATCAGTATATAGGAATTTCTCGGATATAGACGCTTTTATGAGCGAAATTAAAAAACTAAAAAAAGCGCATAAAACCAAAAGAGGGGATTCTTGATTGGACTAATGAAAACGGTATAGCGGTATTGAGATGTTAAAACAAAATGTATAGACGCGCTCCGCGCGCGTCTCAAACCAACATATTAAATTTCAAAAAGAGGCAAAGATATAACGACTATAAAGAAATAATACAACTGAATTGGAGGCTGGACATGACGGACATCAACAAAGACGAGTTCATCTCGCAAAATGCAGTGGATTTTAAGAAAAACGCTTTAAAGGTTCTTGAGCAAAGATACCTTAAAAAAGACGCTGACGGCAAGCCTTGTGAAAAGCCGGAGGATATGCTTTTTAGAGTGGCGCAAAATATTGCTCAAGCCGACGCTATATATGACAAAGACGCGGATTTAAGCGAAAGCGTCAAGGAGTTTTATTCGGCGATGGCAAATTTGGACTTTTTGCCCAATTCCCCGACCCTTATGAATGCAGGGCGGCAATTACAGCAATTGTCGGCTTGTTTTGTTTTGCCCATAGAAGATTCTATGGACTCAATTTTTGAAACTTTAAAAAATACCGCTCTTATACATAAGTCAGGCGGCGGGACGGGTTTTTCTTTTTCAAGGCTTCGCCCCAGACAAGACAGCGTCCAAAGCACAAGCGGGGTGTCTTCCGGTCCTGTGTCTTTTATGCAAGTGTTTAATTCCGCCACAGAGGCTATAAAGCAAGGCGGCACAAGGCGCGGCGCCAATATGGGCATACTTAGAATTGACCATCCCGACATTTTGGACTTTATCGCTTGCAAAACAAGAGACGGCGCTCTTAGCAATTTCAATATATCGGTGGCGGTTACAGACGAATTTATGAATGCTTTAGAGAAAGAAGAAGACTACGCCTTATACAATCCCAGAAATGGAGAGATTTGCGGAAAATTAAACGCCAAAGAAGTTTTTGACAAAATTGTGGACAATGCTTGGAATAATGGAGAGCCCGGGATAATCTTTATAGACAGGATAAATGATAAAAATCCTACGCCTGCCGTAGGTCTTATAGAATCCACCAATCCTTGCGGAGAGCAGCCGCTTTTGCCCTATGAGTCTTGCAACCTCGGCTCTATAAATCTCGGACATTTCATAAAAGATTCAAAAGTGGATTGGAAAAAACTTGAAAAAACCATAAAGACGGCGGTTCATTTTCTTGATAATGTTATAGATATGAACAATTATCCGTTAAAAAAAATTAAAGAAGTCACCCGCTCAAATAGAAAAATCGGTCTTGGCATAATGGGTTGGGCTGATATGCTTTTATATCTCGGCATACCTTACGGTTCAAATGAATCTTTGGATTTGGCGGATAAAGTTATGGAATTTATACAAACTAAATCCCGCGAAGCCTCCTGCGAACTTGCTTTAAGGCGCGGGGCTTTCCCAAATTTCAGCAATAGTATTTTTTCAAACGATAAGCCTATAAGAAATGCTACGACTACCACAATAGCTCCTACGGGAACAATAGGCATAATAGCCTCGGCGTCGGGCGGCATAGAGCCGATTTTCGGTTTGGTATATAAGAGAGAAAATTGTCTTGACAATGAAGAAATGTTTGAAGTAAATCCATATTTTGAGTCCATAGCCAAGAAACAGGGTTTTTATTCAAAAGAATTGATGGACAAAATTGCCAAACACGGCGGCGTTAAAGATTTAAAAGAAGTTCCAAAAGAAATAAGAAAAGTTTTTATCACAGCCCACGACATTACGCCTGACGAGCATATAAAAATGCAGGCGGCTTTCCAAAAATGGACTGACAATGCGGTGTCAAAAACTGTAAATTTCCCATATTCCGCTACAAAAGAAGATGTCAAAAGCGTTTATCTTCTTTCATATAAAACGGGCTGCAAAGGAGTGACAGTATATCGCGACGGCAGCCGCAAGTTGCAAGTTTTAAATATCGCAGATAAAAAGGATGAAAAACAAGATGAAGTCGTAAAAAATAAACATCCCAGAAAAAGACCTAATAAAACTACAGGCTCTACTTTCTTAATGAATACAGGCTGCGGCAGAATGTATGTGACTATAAATGAAGATGACAAAGGACCTTGCGAACTCTTTACGCAGCTTGGCAAATCCGGCGCTTGCACATCTTCTCAGGCTGAGGCTATAGGCAGATTGGTTTCTATTTCTTTGCGTTCAGGCGTTGACACTCAATCCATAATCACTCAATTAAAAGGCATAAGATGCCCCAATCCCATCATAGCGGAAGGCGGCGCCATCCTTTCTTGCGCCGACGCCATAGCGAAAGCGCTTGAATCTTATGTGAGAGAAAAGAGTATGCCTGCGCTAGAATTGATAGTAGAAAAAGCGGTCAATGCAAATGAATTCATCCATTCTCAAAGCCCAACAAAAGAGTCCGAATCTGAAGACAAAGCAATCAAAAATTATTCAGGCGGAAACCCTCAATGCCCGGATTGCGGCGCAATGCTGACTTTTGCCGAAGGCTGCATGAAATGCCCCGACCCCGCCTGCGGATATTCTAAATGCTGGTAAGACAAAAACAAAAAACCAAATGATAGACGCGCTCCGCGCGCGTTTAAAATCAATATATTAAATTTCAAAAAGAAATTGGCAAATTATAAAGAATAATCAACCCCAAATAAATGCGAGAAATTCAACATTCGTATGGGCAGACCCAAGCGTCTGCCTATTTTTCGTAAGTGCAAACAATCGTTCAGCATTCGTATGGGCAGACCCGCATGTCTGCCCGTTTTTTGCAAGCGCAAATAATCATTCATTCTTTTTGATGTCTGCCACCCCTCCATCCCTCCGCAATCTCCGCCGTTTTTCATTGCAAAGCTCAAATCAAATCGGCAATTAATCCTCTTTTTTTAACAAACAATTATTGTCGTTCAAACGCTCTGCGGTTAACTTGGATTCCCGACAAAGACGCTCGGGAATGACGGCAAAAGGCAAAGCCGCCGCGTCATTGCCGAGTGTTCCCCCAATTTCGTCATTCCCGAATGTCTTTGTCGGGAATCCACTTTTACCGCAAAGTGTGTCATTGTTTCCTCTCCCCTTGAGGGAGAGAGGTTAATCGCAAAGCGCAACGCAATGCAAAGCGACAGTT
>JAITTG010000034.1 GCA_031287095.1 Candidatus Parendomicrobium reticulitermitis
CCGCAAGGGCTTGTGATTCGTCTGCTGCGCGCGCTGTCTGCCGCGTTAGATTCAGACACCGCCGCATTGTTTTCGCTGTTTTGCGCATTATTTTCAGATGTTGCCGCGTTTGCCGCCGCCGTTTCTGCCGCTGACTGCGCCGCTTGCGCCGCATTTTTTGCCGCGTCCGCGTTTGTTTCAGACTGCGCCGCGTTGGTTTCGCTTTGTTGCGCATTTGCCGCCGCGGTTTCTGCCGCTGACTGCGCCGCTTGCGCCGCGTTTTTTGCCGCTTCTGCGTCTGTTTCGGACTGCGCCGCGTTGGTTTCTGATACTGCCGCCGCCGCCGCGCTTGCCGCGGCTCTTTGCGCGGCGTCTTGCGCATTAGCGGCAGAATTTGCCGCTTCGCCCGCTTTTTCTATCGCCGTATCTCTTGCTTCAAAAATATCGTCCACTATCGTCAGCGGGTCAAACCCTTTTTTAAGCCCCTCAATACCGTCTTTTAACTGCTGCTCTATTAACGCTCTATAATCAAGCCCTGTTTCCACATAAACGGGCGCATAGTTGGGCATACTTTTTAAATCGGTATTTTGCACAAAAGGCAAGTCCCGCCCTACTATCACAATCTTGCCCGCAGGTATTGCGGGTATAGGCGCATTTTTTGGATAAAGAACTTTTTTATTGGCAATATCAACGGTATAATCCGCGCTTGATACGGTTTCCACCCGTTCAGTCACAGCATCTTTTACAAACACTTTTATTTGGCTTTCGCCCGCGGGCGCATACAAAGCAAAATTAAAATCAAACTGCCTTTGAACGCCGTCGGCGTTATAATCATTCCTTGCATTTTGAGGCGTAATCATTTTTTCCCCCTTATTTTTTCCTTTCCTTTTTAGGTCTGCGCCTAAATATGTCGCTTGCTCGCGGACTCATATCATTTACAAATATGTCGTATAAATTCCAAAATGCCGTCCCGAGATATGTCGGCGCGCCTGCGTCTATTAAAGCCGAGTTTGTCATTCTTTCCGTAAATCTTTGCATTTCGCCTTTTTTAAGTTTTTTACCCTTTCTTTTTTTATTTACCAATGCGCCTATATTTTGTATCGGCTCTAAAATACCCGCTTTCATGTTTTGAAATACAGGCGACAATTGTCTATCGGAATAAATAGGCATACCTGCAAAAGAATTTACAATACCAACGCCCAAAACCCTTATATAAGGCAGCATTCCAAAAGCGTAATTTCCCATAGACGACAATACAAACTTAAACCAACTATCCTCGTCGTCGGGCGCGTCGGGAAGCCTGCCTGAAAATATCTCGCCCGCAAGCGCAAACACGGCAAGACGGCTTAAAGCAAACCCTGCAAACCGTCCGTAATCGGATTGATGGACGGCGCGTCCCGCCTCTTTCCACCAGCGGTTTAACTCATTCATCATAAAAGTTGAAAACGGGTTTAAAAGCCTGACAATCATATTTCTGCTTCTTGTATATTGCGAAGCGTCGTATTTTCTGCCTGTTCCCACTACTCTTTGAATCAACAAATCGGCGCGGTCAATAGCGCCCTTTTCATTTAATCCCATATCGTTTATGCTTTGATTATATGCGACTATCCAAGCGGGAAGCATAGAGATATTGTCCGTAAAATTCATCGCCCAATTTCCCGCCTTTACAAAAACGCTGTTTTTGCCGGTAAAAGGATTTTGTCCTTCTTTTATCGTAAAATCAAAAGCCTCGCTCCTATCCCTCATCATTGCGCTTTTAGACAAAACTTCGTCCCGCATTGTCCCGTCAAACAAAGATTTTGCGTTGCTTATCGCAAAAACAACGGTTTCTTGAACTTGTTTTAAACCAAACCCGTCAATAACATTTTTCAAAATAAAAAAGTTGGACAGATTTTGCGTAATAATGGACGGCTTTAAAATCAAATTGCTTGCGCCGACATTTTTTCTGTAAAAGTTTATAACGCGGTTTATGCCTTTTTCGTCAACGGTATCGTTTTCAGGAAGCCCAAAAGATTTTACCCACAACTTAAAAACTCGGTAATTTTTATCGCCGAGATTGTCTCTTAAAAGATTTGCAAATTCGGGATGTATAAGCAGGCGGTTCATGTCAAGCAAAATAGGTCTAAAATTTATGTCGTGGACTATGTCAAAAATATGCTGAATGCCTATATTCATATCGGCAACAACTGGCGAAAAAACTTCTTTTTTTCTTGGTTTATATTGACTTTGCCGCGTATGCGCTTTCCATGCGGGGCTGCCTTCGGTGTATAAGGGATTTTGAGCGTCTATTTTGTCCCTTTCCCATTCATTTACCCTATAATCATATTTTAAAGGATAATATCCGCCGTTAAGTTCTATTTTTTCGCCATTGGCTAAAACAATTTGAAAAGGATAAGGCTGCACTTCATTGGGCTTAAAGCCTGTAATCTCCTTGTGCATATCAAAAGCCTCTTGCTTATTACCGCTTATAATATCCCAAAAGCCCTGCACAAATTCCCAATCTTGCCTGTTTAGATATTTGCCCAAAACAGTTTGAACGAAATCAACATTCCAAAGGTCTTTACCGCCTTTAAAGTCGGCAATGCGGTTATCGTTAAGCCTTTGTCTATTACCAGTATTGCCGAGATTTAAAGCAAGCCCTATCAATTCAGCCTTAGTAAAATGATTGCCAAATTCCTCAACCATAATATCTTTCGTTTGAAAGTCTTTTAAATAGGCTTTTGCCGTTTTGTTGATTTTAACTTTTTTGTTTTGTATATTTCTTTTGGCGGCGGCAACCAAATCTTGACGACTAAATGTAGGCAAGTTTTGCGTAGAAACGGATTTAGCACTAACCTTGCCGTTTTCACCCGCCGCTTTTTTATTTAATGTCCTGTCTATTTTAAATCCAGTCAATAACCAAGTTTTTTTCTTGTTATTGTCTTGCAATCTCAACAACGCTTCATATCCGCCTTTTTGAATATGTATTGTGTCATTACCCTTTACATATCTCTTAATCTTTCCATTTATAACGGTATCTATAACTTTTCCCAATGTTTCTACTGAATGTCTTTGCGCTATATGAACCAACCCTTTTTTATCGTCTCCATAAATAAAAGAAATATCATTAGAACCGCCGTATTGCCCTAAATCATCTCTTAGATTAACAACTATCTCTTCTTCGCTTCCGCTTGCTATATTATCGAGCGCTTTAATTACTGCATTATTTTTATAATAATCCTCTTTTCCAAAAACCCTGTTTATCAATGCCCAATAATCATTACAATTTTTAGCAAGCATTTGGCTTTCTTTGTCTATGGCTTGTTTTACGGGCTTAATAAAAGTTTTGTAGAAATAACCATTGTCTTTATATCCGTCCGCTTGATAGGCTAAAGTATCCATTGTTTTGCCGTCTATAATCAAAGCGTCTAAACCTTCCATTGCTTTTTTGCCTATGCCTTTATCCCTGTCTCTTTGCATTCTTTTTTTCTTGTTTTTGTTTCTTGTCTCGTCTTTTACCGTTTTGGAAAGTTCGGTTGCAATCTCGCCTACAAGCCCGTCAATATTCTCGCCTCTGGCTATTCTAAAAAGCGTATCTTCGGTATTTGCATAAGCGATAAGATTGTCAACCGCTTGGCTAATATCTATTATTTGATTGATGTTTAAGTCTCTGATATATCCTTTGTTATTCTCATCTTGAACCCAGTCGGACACAACAAAAGCGTCCATAACAAAACTCATTCTTTCTATATATTTAGTCAAAGACTCGCCTTTCATTTCAGGCATATAATCGTTTCTTTTATATCCAAACCTATTAAGAATGTCGGCAACTTGCGCAAAATGTTCCATATCCTTATATAATTTTCTGTTCCTCGTTTTTGCCTTTTCAAGTTTAGCGTTGTGAAAGTCAAACTGTTTTCTGATTTTCATACTTTCCATAGCAAGCGCATGGTTTATCAGTTGTTTGCGTTTAAGTCTTGCCGCTCTGTTTTTATCGCCCTCTATCATAGCCTTTGCGCTTGCTATGGCAAGGTCTCTTTCAGAATTTATATAAGGCATACTGCGGATTGCCTGCTTTATGGGCATAGCCGATAAAATCTCTTTCGCCTTTTGTCTATACAATTTAGCGGCAAAACGCGCCTTTTCAAAAGCCTGCGCCATCGTGTTTCTTTTGTTTAACAATTCCATTTCAGAAGCAATCAATTCAAGCCCTTGCTCTGTTTTTACAAATCTGTCTATCTCCGCTTGATTTTGTTTTGCTTGCGCCGCCATATACTCTTCTGTTTTTTTCTCATAAGCCGCTTCTACGGCGTCCTCTATCAAAGGGCTGTTTATAAGTTCATAAGCGTATAAAGTCCCGTCTTGATAGCCGAACTCTTTTGAATAAGCGTCAAAAGCGACCATAAACTCGTCCGCGCTGGTATTATCATAATTTGCGGCAAACTTTCTTAAATCTTTTATTTGCAACATATCGCTTATATATTTTTCTGCGGCATATACGGGCAAAAGCGCAACTTCTTCTTTCGTCTCTTTACGGGTTTGAACGCTCCACTTTTTCCACCGCTCTTGATTTGAGCGCGATAAATCTTTCATAAATTGAGCGCCGACTTTTTCCATAACGGCGTCTTTTGCCGTCTCGTTTAACTCTTTCAACTTTTCTTGCGCCGCTTCGTCAAACTCTTTTATGCTTTCGTCAAAAATGTCGTTATTTATCGGGTTTTTGCGCGCTATTTCTTCTTGCGTTGCAAACATTCTGTCCATAACGGCGCGCATTTGCGCATTAAGTTCAACATCTCCAAAAACCAACCTTTTATATATCGCGCGCATCCAAGCGGACAATTTCCTAAATACCCGCCTTAAAGCGTAAGAAGGACTGACGCCTTCCATAAAATACTTTTCAACGGAGCGCGCCCACTTTTCGTGCTGTTCCTGCGTCCACGCGCCTTGCCCTTCTTTATATCCCAAAAACCTTTTAACTTCTTTATAATCAGCCGCTATTTCGCCTTTGCCGCCCGCTTTAACGAAATCTTCCATATTTATTAAAAAGTAATGCCCCATTTCGTGTATAAAAGTAGTAGCGTCGGCATATTCCGTCAATTCAACCTTTATATGCGGTTTTAGCGTGCAATTAGACAAATCCATATCAGCCGCTCTTTGACGCGCTCCGCTTTCAGTGTCAAACCTGCCTAAACCATTATTGTTTTCGTCAATAAGTTCATAAGTCTTTGATATCATTCCGCGCGGGACCGTGCGGTTAAAATTTGCTTCTGTCGGGGGGTTGCCGCCGGTTTGATTGGCGTTTTGATTGTATTCGTCTATTTTTTCTTTCGCAGTATTGACATTTTTCAAAATTTCTGTTATTTTCTCATTGAAGTCCGCAATCGGAGTTATCGGTTCATCTTGAGCGCTTTGCTTATTTTGAGCGGAAACTATTGCCCTGCGGACTTCTTTGTTTTCTGCAAGTTTTGACCTTTCTATATCAACCGCTTCAATACTATACACCTTATTCTTTGTATTCCTGTCAACAATCTCCATTACAGTTGTTTTTACCGGCAAATACTCGCCTTTAAATAGCATTATTGATCCCAATGTATGAATATTTGCTATTTCATCAATACCTTTAAAATCCTTATGAGAAACATCAAACAAAGCATTTTCAAACAATACATCAACATTGGCGACAGCCATGGCATGCGCTTGTGTTGATATTGATTTATGTGTTGCTTTTGCGCTGCGTAATTTACGGATGGAATTATTTGATATATTTCCTTTTATTCCCAGCCGTTTATTTTCAGGATTTCTGTTTGCTTCTTTGAGCGCTATCGTTTGCGCTTCAGACACCGTTTCAGCAGTTCGCGGCATAACGGCTTTTTGCATAATCTCTTGCGTATTATCGTCTATGCCCGATTGATAATAAATGTCCTCCCCTACATAATGACCGTAAGGGTCTTTCAAAAATTCTAAAACATTTTCAACTATATCTTTGTTGCTTAAATGAATATTCACGCTAAGTCTGCCGCTTTCAGTATGCCTATCTGAATGTTGCGCTAATCTAATGTTAAACAAGTCTTTGTTATCTTTTGAATAAAAATATAAATATGCGCTTTCTGACACTCTGCTTTTATCCATACTGTCATAAATAAAGCCCTTATCTTTGGCTATTTGTTTAATTACATCAGAAAGCGTATTTATTCTATCGTTGGTTAATTCCCATTTAAGCCACAATAATGCTGATTCCGCTTCTCTTTGTAGGTCTTTCCCCATAATGTCATAAAAATTTGAATAATCATAGTGAAATTCCGATAAATCTAATTCCAAAAATTCGGATTCATTAAGATTTGTATCGTGTATTTCATTATATTGTTGCAAAGCTGCTTCTACGCCATCACTATGTTCGTTAAGCAATTTTCTTTTGGCTTCACTATTTTTTCCCGCAAGAATCTCCCACTGCTCATACTCCAAACTATCTATTTTTTGGGTAACAAGATTTTCAGCCGCCCGTTTTACATCTTCGTCAATAGGAACTCTGTCTGCGGTATATTCATATTTGTCGCCCCCAACTTCAACAACATAGACCTTTGAATCATCGGTATTTTTTTCTATTTCCTTAACATATTTTGTTACATCCGCGGGATTGTTTAAATCCGCGCCTGCGGTCTCTATTGCGCTTTGATAATAAACCTCTCTATCAAGTATCTTAATAGCCTTATCGTTAAAAACAACAAAATTAGGCGTTCCTTGTCCTTTATCGCGGCTTACTCCGTCAAGATATTTTATGCCCTCTATACCATGCTTATTTAAAAGCAAAGAGGCGGCTTTATCACTACCTGTAAAATAAGACAAATGTCCATAAAAAACAAGCCCGACATTATCCGCATAAGTTCCGTTTAAAAACTCTGTTTTAAACTTGTTTATTGTGTCCACAGCGGAAACTACAGGGTCTTTGTTCCCGTGTGAGCGGTTCGCCAAAGTAGTATTTTGAAGCGATAAATTATTAACAATTTCTGTTATCCCTGCTTTTACTTTTTTCGGCTGTTGGCTTAAAGGCTTATCCCAATCAAGCATAACATCGCTTTCGGGAATATCAACTTCATACAAGCCTATCTGGTCTTTTTTTAGCGCGATGTCTTTTATGTCAATTGTTTCAAGTAAAGCAACTTCCTCTTTCAATTTAGATACGCGGACTAGTTCTGATTCATATCCAAAATATTCTATTTCATTTGTTCTATTCTCAATAGCGAATTTTTTATTTTTATACCTCAAATCATATAAAGCGTTTTCAATATCGCCCTTGCCAAGATGAGGATATTTTTTGCTATTCATTATCAAATCTGAAAACTCTGAAGGACTATAATCTTTATAATGAACAGATCTTGTTTGTAATTTCTTGGCATAATATTGTCCAATACTTTTTCTTTTCGTAGCATAAATCCCCCACCCATAAGCCTGCATTCCCTCGCCGCTTCCAATATGCTCGGTTGAAAATTCGTCAAACAAATACGGCGAACCGTGATATGCAGATTGATAATAAATATCAGGATTGTTTTCGTCAAAAGTCCCGCGATTGTCGACGGATTTGATTTGCGAGGGGGCAAAGACAATATATTGTAAATTGGGATGGGCATCTAAACTATCAAATTTTGTTTCTACAATTATCCCGTCATAACCTTGTTTTTTAAGGTTATTAACAAAATTTTGTTGCGCTTCAATAGCATTATCCATATTAAATCCATGTTTGTGTTCGCCCCTTTTATAATCTTGAAGTTTGTAATTTTTACCATCAACATATTCCCAAGCGTCCCATTTTGCAAACTCGTCTAAATCGTCTCTTAATGCTTCATATCCATCGTTGTTTTCTGACATCTTATAAACTTTTGGATTATCAATTTTTAAATAAACTTCATAAAATTTTCTTGTATCATTATCATGAGAATAGGGATACATAAACTCTTGCGCAACCTCTTTTTTATTGTCAAACCAATATCCAATCTTGCTTGGAGCAGAATTACTCAATCCCTTGTTTTCAAAAATATTGAATGTTTGATTAGAACCATGATAAACAACAAGCGGCTTGCCGTTTTCGTCAACGACTTTACTACCCTCAAACCACTTCTTAAAATAACTGCTTTCAGTCCCTTTTTCTTTCCATTGCGCTTCCGCATTCTCAAATACGATACTCGCGGCGCTTTCATCAACTCCCGCAATATCCGCTCCGCCTATTTTCTCGGTATGTTATTATTGCAGATGAATCTGTTAAAGGCGAGTTTGATACTTTTGTTGAAGCCTATAATAAAGCAGCAAAAATGGATGAAAGTCATTCGTTTATTATAGAGCAATGTATAGGCGATGATTTAAGAAAGGTAATATATAGTGTATATTGTTAAGGCTACGGGCGCTTACAATATGATGCCAGCTTCTGACATAAGAAGCCGTCTTGTATGCGCTGTCAATTGCAGTGATATAAGGACGCCGGAAAAGATGAAAACTTTTAATTGTTTTTTTGACACAGGTTCTCCCGCCACATATATAAATCAACGCTTTATTACAGAATTAGCATTGACTCCATTAGAAAACGGCATATATATATTAAATATCAGTTTGCCAAACAACCCGCCAATTTCACCTCATCCTTGTTATGAATGGAAAAAACAAAACTTCCCGCCAAGCATTGATATGCTAATAGGAATGGACATAATATCAAAAGGTCATTTCATTATTGCCCCATGCGCAATAAATAGCAGCAGCAGTTTTGAACTTCTCATATAAAGATTTTTTATGCTTCACATAAAAACAAGACTAAAATAGCAATTTTATATACATAAATGAATTCTGCCTCTCGCCAAAAAAACAGTTTAAGCCTTTAAATCTTTTATAGATTTAAAGGCTTTTTTTGCGTCTTTTTCATATTGCAGGATTTTTTCTTTCAATTTGACAGAGCCTTTCATTGAATATCCGCCCATTTGTCCGTCTTTTCTGATTACTCTATGGCAGGGAATTATCGGAGCGAATGGGTTTTTGCTTAGAGCCGTCCCGACTGCTCTTGAAGCATTAGGATTGCCGATTCTTTTGGCAAGTTCTGAATAGGTAATTGTCTTGCCAGTAGGGATTTTGGCGCATTCTTTCCAGACTTTGACATAAAAAGGCGGATAAGATTGCATTGATTTTTGAATGTGTTTTGGAATTTTCATTTTGGTCTCCTTGTTATTTTTCACTCTGCAACTTTGCGCAGAATGATAATCTCAGTTTTTTTACAAATCGCCTAAGAACGAGGGATGAAAGCCTTGCTGCGCAATAATCTGTGATAGTTTATGGCAAATCTGTGGGACTCGTCTCTTATGGATTGTAATAAGCGCAGGGCGGCTGAATTTCTGTTTAGGATTAACGGTTTGTCTTTATGAGGTTGATAAATTTCCTCATTTTGTTTGGCAAGAGAGATTATTGGGATTTTTAGTTCAAGTTCATTTAACGCAAGGCTTGCCATAGCGAGCTGTCCTCTGCCGCCGTCTATTAAAATTAAATCGGGCAATTTCTCGTTTTTTCTAATCAGCGAGGAATATCTGCGCGATACTACTTCTTTCATACTTGCAAAATCGTCGGCGCCGACTACCGTTTTTATTTTAAACCGTCTGTAATTTTTCTTGTCGGGCATACCGTTTAAAAATCTCACCATAGAGGCTGCGGGACTTGTTCCTTGTATATTGGAATTATCAAAACCTTCTATTACCGCCGGCAATTTTTTTAAATATAAAACTTCTTTTAATTCATTTAGACTGTCCGACCTTTGTATTGATTCTTTTATGTCGTCTTGCGTGATTTGGCTTATCATCACTCTTTCCGACATAGAATCTAAAGCGTAAAGCCTGTCTCTTATTTGAGCGGCTTCTTCAAATTTCAATTCCTTGCTTAAATACGACATCTGTTCTTTCCATTCGTCCGCGAGTTTTTTAAATTTTCCGTCTAAAAAATATTCAATATCTTTGATTTTTTCTTTATAGTCGTCAGAAGAGATTTTGCCCATACAAGGAGCGAGGCATAAATCTGTGTGATAATATAGGCATGATTTGACTTTTTTAATATCAGGCAAGGAATCCTTTGAAAATTCCATTTTACAAGGGCGGACTTTAAAAAGTTTTGACACCCAGCGGACGAACTTTTTGATATAAAAAATTTGAGGATAAGGACCAAAATACAACGCTTTATCGTTTAATTTTTTTCTCGTAAAAAACAATCTCGGAAAATCTTCACTTATGGAAAACTTGATATACGGATAAGTTTTATCGTCTTTCCACATAGCGTTAAAATATGGTTTTATTTTATTGATAAGTTGTCTTTCTACAAGCAAAGCCTCGCGCTCAGAGGCGCACAAAATATAATCTATTTTGCGCATTGCCGTAATTATTGCCGAAGATTTGGACTCTATATCGGCATTGAAATAAGATGAGATTCTGTCTTTTAAACTTTTGGCTTTGCCTATATAGATGATATTACCTATTGCGTCTCTCATAATATAGACGCCCGGAAGCTTTGGTATTAAAGATAATTTTTCGTTGCGGGTATTAGACATTTGATTATCCTAAAAGGCTAAAATAGAAAAAATGGATTCCCGACAAAGACGCTCGGGAATGACGGCTTTTTAAATAGATTCTGCGACTTCGCGCAGAATGACACGGCTTATTTCACACAGAATGGCGCGGCTTTACTTCACGCAGAATGGCGTGGCTTTACTTCACGCAAAATGGCGCGGCTTACTTCGCGCAGAATGACAATATTCATCTATTTTTATGTGTTGGCTGCAAGGGGTCTGATGAATTCTGCAGCTTCGCGCAGAATGTTATAACTAAATAAAAAATCCCCCTGCTTTTTAAAAAGAAGGGGGATTTGAGATTGTAAAGCAGATTGCGGGTCAAGTTCATAGGCGGCGAGCGTTAAACTTATTGAGTTATATAATCTATTATTATTACGCCTTTGTCGCCGTTAGCGCTGTCGGAGGGCTCGTTTATATAGTCTAATTTTCTTATGTCTATGCCGTTTTTATATAACTCTTCATATATAACTCTGGCTCTGTTTTCGCTTAATACTTTGTCTATAGCCCTTGCGCCTTTATTGATTATCACTGAAACTTTTGTGTAATTGTATTTCTTTATCTGAGTTGCAACCTCTTTTATGTCCAATTTTTTGACATTTGACAGAGCATAGCTGCCTTTGTCAAATACGCAAATTGCGGATTTAAAAGATTTTTCTTCATATTCAACGAGATTATCTTTTGCCGCTATGCTTTGTAAAGCGTCAAATGTATCAGCCGCTCTTGCGCTTTCTTTTTGGGCAGCAGAACGAGCCGCTTTTACTTTTGATTTTGACGATGCGGCAGAGGCAGAAGGCTGCGAAACTATAACCGCTTCTTCTGCGGGGATTTCATACAAATTCATATCGGCATCATCAATATCTATGTCGTTTATACCATCGCGGACTACAACTATATCGTCATCAGATTCTTTTATTCTATTTGCGAGCGCTCTTCTGTCTTTATTGCTGACAGAAGATGCGGCGGCTCTTGTATATTGCGCTTGAGCGGCGGCGGCAGCCAAATCTGCAGCCTCTTTTTCAGATTGTCTTTGAGCCTGAATTTGAGCCTCTTTTTGCGCTTGAACCTTCAAATACTCAAGCCTTCTTTCGTGGGCAAGTTTTTCTTCTCTTGATATTTGGTCTCCGCTCCTTACTTTGTTTTCAAATTTCTGTTCTTCAACTTCTATGCGGATGTCATTATTATACAATTCGCTCGGCTCTCCAGATTCAAGGCTTAGCGTTTCGTCGTCAACAAAAATTTGAGTTTCTGCGCCTACTACCACATTTCTGTCCGTAGTCTTATACGGCATATCTTGCGCTTTTTTGCCTGCAAACATTTCTTCATTTACAAAAGAAACTTGATTTTTATAATCCTCGCTCCTCATAATGTCTTCAGAAGTTTTTATTTGATTGTAATTACCGCCGATTCTGTAACTTACCCCGAGACTTGCGGCATAAATCCAAGAGCCTTCGCCCGTATTTACATCTCCGCTTGCAAATATGCTGAAATCTTGCCCGATTTTGCGTTCAACCCACGCGCCCGCTCCTATATATACGGACGGAATATCAGTCCCCCAAATTTCCATCTCATAATTGGGCATATAGGCGAAACTCATCTTATACTCCGGTCTTTGACCAAATAAAACAAAGCCAAAATATCCGCGCAAATGCCAATTGAAAGTTCCTGTAGAATCTTCAAGCATTACTCCAAAATTAGCGTTCATTTTTGCATAAGTTCCCGCGTTTATTTTTAAATTTACAGCGTCCGCACCGCTTTCTTCCATATCGCCGTTAAAGACAAGACCTGTCTGCAGCTGCGCATAGGGTTTAAAGTCTGTTTCTTTGTCCACAGGCATAATATATTCGCCCAAAACTCCAAAACTAAAACTATATGTATTAAAATCGCCGTTGGCTCTTGTGGAAAAATCGTAAAAATTAACATATCTTTCCGTTTTGATATTTTGTATTCCTGCGCTGATATTTCCTTTGATATTTATATCGTCTAAGAAATATCCGATATATCCGCCGAGTTTTATATCGTCAACCGAAGCCTTGTTGCCGCCTTCTTTTAAAGACTTATTGTCATAACTCAAAAATACTCCTATGCTGTTTCTGCCTCTCCATAACGGGAACCCAGCCTGAATGCCGCCAATAGTCCCGGTAAAATCGCCGTCATGACCGTTGTTTTCTTTCAAATCAAATCCGCTCAAAGTTCCTTGCGCCCAAATGTATTGCAAAATACTTATATTTTCGTTTTGCGCTTCTTCATATCTTATTTTTGAATACAAAGAACTGTTGTCGGCATTTGCTCCGACGCTTAAAACATTAACCAAAAATCCTCCGCTCAATTCATTTAAGAGTATTTTTGTTTTTGGATAATCTTTTGCGCCTGAATAAGTTTCATCTAAAACAACATCTGACAAAGGAAGCAAAAGAGAAGACATAGAGCCGACTTCTTTGATTCCGTCTAAAAGACTTGCGACTTCGCTTTGATTATGATTTAAGCCTCTTAAAGTTTCGGCAAATCTATACTTAGATATAATTCCAAGTTCCACATATTGAGAGCCGCCGGGGCTTCCTTTATAGCGGACTGTATATTGAGTCCAAAAAGGATTGCTTTTTTCAGTCGTATGAATTTGCCCATCTATATAATTTGCAAAATTTCCCGTTATAGTCGAGGCTTGCATAATAACAACAGTTTTTTCTTGGCTTATGGGAACAAAAACCTGCGTAAAAAATTCCAAAGAAGAGTAATCATAATCTAAATCAATTACGCCGCCTGCGGCTGAGAATAAATCCGCCGCTATTATTCCATTATCCTTATATAAGTTCAGTCCAGTCTGCAAAGTTCCTCTTATGTCAGCCTTATTGACGATAGTTTGATGTATAGGGCTTTTCCAAAGAGTTCCGTATTTTCCCGCATCGCCTATTGTCATTGTAGAAATTGAAAGTTTATTGTCCACAACGGTTGATACCGCCGCCGTTCCGAATTTAATTTCTAAAATACCGTTATATAGGACATACCCTCCAAAAATCAACATTCCATAACCAGTTTTTAAAGTATAATCGTCCATTGTTCCTCGGAAACCGGAATTTAATACTATTTGTTCATTTACATAGGAATGCAAAGTCAAAAATACTTCGCCGTCTAAATGTATATCGTTCCAATTAAAACCGCCTTCTCTATTGCCGTCAAAAATTATATCGTAGCCGTCGGTTTGAAATGATACTGATGAATTTTTTGCATATACCGCTCCGCCTGCGCCTTGCAGTCCATATACGGGATTTGCAAAATTATTTCTAAATTCCAAAGACCTCGTCGCATTTCTTCCGCTGACAACAATGGTAGAGTTTTCAATATAAATAGCGCCGCCTTTGCCCGTCCAAGTAGTAGTGTCGCCTACAGCCTCATTGCCTATCGCTGTAAAATCCGCGTCAAAAACTTGATTCATATTATACAGATAGATAAAACCGCCTCTTTGGGCTTTATTGTTAAGCGCTACAAGTTCTTTTACGCCTTCATATCCCGTTTTGAAATAAGAATTATTCATTAGAGTAAGAGTTCCATCGCCTTTGGCTTTATTGTTGTAAAAAAGCATACTATCAACCCTGACATTTATAGTAGAAGCGTCGGCATATATAGCGCCGCCGGGACCTTCATAAGTTCCATTTGACTCAAAAGTTATTTTGTTGCCGGACAAGGCGCCTCTATAATTTATATAGGACGCGAAAGCATAAATCGCTCCTCCTGCGCCGCCTGTATTAAATGCAAAAGTTAAATCATTGACATTATTAAATGAAATAGTGGAGCGATGCGCCGCATAAAACGCTCCGCCGCCGCCTTTTATGGTTGTATTGCGCGTAAAACTCAAAAGCGCATAACTTGAAATATCAATTCTGCTGGCATAATCTGCAAAGAAAACTCCGCCGGAACTATATGCAAAATTATAATTAGCGTTTAATTGAGCCTTAGCAAATTTCATTGAAGAACTTGACAGATATAAAGCGCCGCCGCTGCCTCTGTTTGCGGTATTGCTTATCAAATCAACTCTTGTCTCAAACGCGTCAGTAGCAAAATCAAAAACTCTTCTATCTATATATAAGAAGCCGCCGTCTTTGGCTTCGTTTTCTGCGGCATAAATCCAGCCCACATTGTCAAAAGTTATGCTTGAAACAGGGTCAACGAAAAACACTCCGCCGCCGCCTGTCATGGCGGTCTGTCCTACAAATTCCAATAATTCAAAATTATAAAATTGAATCAATGCGCCTTTTTCCAAATATGCCGCGCCGCCGCTTGAATAAGCGACATTTCTTCTAAACACAGGTCTTTCCCCATTAAAAACGAAAGTAGAACCTACAAGATACAAAGCGCCGCCGCTACCCTTTGTCGCCGTATTTTCTATCAAAGACATAGCCATTTTGGAATCAATCGTATATTTCTTATTGATAAAATAGGCAAACCCGCCCTCAACGGCTTTATTGCCTACGGCGTTTAATCTTCTTACATTTTCAAAGCCCAAATAAGACTGCCCATCTATAAAAAATGCGCCGCCTGCGCCGCCGCTTGATATATTACCGCTAAATTCCAATAAAGGCGTATCTTTAAAAGTTATAGATGAACCGTTCACTAAATATACGCCGCCGCCGCTGCTTAAAGCGACATTTCTATCTATATGGACATTGCTAAAAACCATAGTGGAGCCTGAAAGATAAATCCCCCCGCCTTGCCCTTTGTCCGCAGTATTTCCTTGTATATATATTTCATCCGCTTCTATATTATATAGCGAGTTTGTTATATATAGAAAACCGCCTGTGGAGGACACATTATCTATAGCGTCCAATCTATCCAACCCCATAAATTGAACATTGGAGTTATTCCAACTTATAGCGCCTCTGCCGTTTGAAGATATATTATGTTCAAACAAGAAATATCCGCCCGTAAATACTACGCTTGAACCATTATTTGCAAACAATACAGAACCCGCTGGAGCCATATTATTCCTAAAAATCATAGTCGGCGCATTAAAAGTTATAGTGGAATTATCAAGATATATAGCCCCGCCTATTCTGCTTGATATATTATTTGAAAACTCTACGAAAGATGAATCAAAATTCAATTTAGACCTTAACAAATATACAGCGCCGCCCGAACTTGGAGTGACATTGCTTGATATATTGATTTGATTTGAGCCTAAAACATAATTAGCGCCGTCTATAAATAAGAAACCGCCGCCGTCTTTAGCCGTATTTCTAACAGCGTTCAAACTATTTAGCCCTTTAAAAGATACGGTTGAGCCGTTAAACCAAGCGATTACGCCCTTGCCGAGCGTGGAAACATTTGCCTCAAATAAAAGATTGGCATTTGTTCCTGTAAAAGTTATAGACGCTTTATTATACGCAAACAATACTGCGCCTGACGAGGCTACATTGCCTATAAATTTCATATCCTGACCTGAAAAAGTCACTGTTGAGCCATCAAAATAAAACGCTCCGCCTTTGCCATATCCGCTTGCGGCATTACCGAAAGCGGTATTGCCTGTCATTTCTAATGAATCTCCTGTAAAATCAAATCTCAAACTTGGAATATATAAAAAACCGCCTGATGCGGCTTTATTGCCTACCCCTCTCATAAAATTTACATTTGACAATGTCATTTTTGCCGCTCCAGCAAGCGCTATATTTCCTTGTGAATTCGGCGCAGAAGATATATTCCCTATAAAATTTATCCCGCCGCGAGTGATATCAAGCGTTCCTCCGCCCATATATATTATCGAACCTGACGACGCTTTATTATATTGAGCCGTTATTATTGAATCCGTAAATATCAGTTGACTATTTGCCTGTCCAGCAATTAATATAGCGCCGCCAATAGCGTTTGCGGTATTGCTTGTCATGTCAATATAATTATTAGCAAAACTAATAATAGCAGTTCCAGCGCCGCCGTTCTCTATTCCAAGCACTCCGCCGCCATTGTTAGGATAATCCCTACCCTGTCCAGCCGCGTAATTATTCTTAAATGTTATGGTTCCATTAGCAAATGATAATCGGCTTGTCACGCCGGCGACTCCTGAATACAGATTTACAGCTCCGCCCATTGTTCTTGCCGTATTATTTTCAAAAGTTAATTTCCCATTTGGCTGCAAAACAAAAGATAATTCGCTATTTCCATGACCGACATATACTCCCCCGCCATGACTTGGTCCAGTATTATCCCAAGCAATACCATTTTTCATTATTAATTCGCTTATATTTGTAAAATATATTTTGCCGCCACTTTTAACATCCATATGCGGAGCATCCCTGCCAGACTTATTGCCATCAAAAACAACTGTGGACACATTCATATTCAATACCGCATTGTTACTTACTGCTATAGCCCCGCCGCTAGTATTAGAATTGCTCACTGAAGTAATATTTACAGTGAAATTTGCATAAGTTCCATTTATCGTGAGATTTGTCCCAGCGCCATTAAGAAAAATAGCCCCGCCCGGGTTTTCAGAAAGCAATCTATTATTTGTCACAGTCATTGAAGCGATATTAAAAGTGCGGGATACGCCGTCAGTCATAGATAACCATGCTCCGCCATATCCTGCTCCGGCAGTACCGGAAGAACTATTATTGTTGACATATACGGTATTAACATTAAAACTAACATTGCCACCAGACATGGATATGATACCTAAATTAGCTCCAGCATTTGTGGATCGATTGTCTGAAAATTCCAAATAATGCAATGGATTACTGATAGTTCCAAAATTGATGTTAGCCCCGCCCGCGGCGTATATTACCGCTCCGATAGATGCAGTATTGCCGATAAATTTTATATCTCCATAAAAATTGAGAACAGCATTATTATTGGCATAAAAAACTCCTCCCTGCGTAGCGGAGGAGAAATTTTGAAAAGTTATATTTGAAAAATTTCCTGTTTGATTGACAAATGAAAAACCGGGGCGTTTAACCGCCGAATAAAGTCCGTTTATTAGCTTTATTGAAGTATTATTGGATTGAATAGTGGTGTTTGAGCGGGCGGGTCTGCCTATACCTTCCGTTCTGCCAACAGTCAAATCATTATCCAAGTAAAGTATTATAGGGTCAGAAGTAAGCGTGCCATCTGTATACCAATATAAAAAACCGCTCGTCCCCGCCCAAGCGGTTATATGATACTCGTCAATTCCATAAGATTTGATGGAAGTAAATATCAAAGGCAAGATGATTGAAGTGATTTTTAAGATGTGTTTTAGGTATTGAATTTTGTTGTTTTTCATTTGATTTTTATCTTTTTCCACTAAATTATTTTTACCAAAAGCGTTTATTTTATTTTATAATTGGACAATTGTTTGTGAATCGGCATTTTTTAAGATATTTTTAAGCGATATCGGCGTTCACATCTAATTTAACTTTACCTGACATTTCTATAAGTTTTATTATCCTTTTACGCCGCGCAACTTTGTCTAAATCAAAATTCTCAAATGGCAATCTCTCTACCTTCTTTATCAAAAATAAAAAGCGGGCGATAGAATATACCGCCTACTTTATTAGAATTAGAACTGCGTCTTTTAAAACAATGCCTTTTTCTATTTGGATTGCGCTGATTATAACAAAATAAATACGAAAAAAACAAATTACCGCATTTAATCATCTAAAATGACACCGAAATAAAAGGTGAAATATCATTTAAGGGATGACACCGAAAGGGAGTTAAATAATGTAGCATTTAGGCTCAAACAAAGGGGGCTTATATGC
>JAITTG010000043.1 GCA_031287095.1 Candidatus Parendomicrobium reticulitermitis
ACCCAAGTTTAAATGCAATGCGGTTTTATGGAGCGCGATTGTTTGATGAAAGCGTATTTTCGTTCTATGCAGGAGCATTTGTAAGTGACGGGCAGTGGATTCCCGACAAAGACATTCGGAAATGACGCGGTAGGGCGTTCATTCGGAAATGACGCGTCTAAAAATGATAAGCAACAAAGACAGAGAAAAATTAGGGGTGAAAGAGAGATTACAAAAATAACTAAAATTATCGCTTCTTATAAAATCCCGCGGGGATTTAATGTAGTTAATAATCCAGTATTACCGCAAGCAATGCGGGGGACAAGGAAAACAAATGCAAAGTCAAATTGAAGCCGCAGTCCAAGCCATAAAAAAGTCAAAAAGTATTGTCGCCTTTACCGGCGCAGGGATCTCTGTTGAAAGCGGTATACCGCCTTTTCGCGGAGAAAATGGGATTTGGAATAAGTATGAAGAGAAACTTTTTGAAATCAATTATTTTTTAAACCATACGCAAGAAGCGTGGGATATGCTTTGCGATGGGTTTTATGAGGCTAATGTCCAAGCCAAACCAAATGATGCTCACCTTGTTTTAGCCCGCCTTGAAAAAGAAAGAAAACTCAAAGCGGTAATCACGCAAAATATAGACGATTTGCATACAAAAGCCGGCAGTAAGACGGTATATGAACTTCACGGCAATGCGTCTCGTTTGCATTGCGTCAAAGACGGTTCAAAATATTCCGTTTTTGATTTTGATTTAAAAAGCGCCCCGCTATGCAAAAAGTGCGGCTCTATGTTAAAGCCTGATTTTGTCTTTTTTGGAGAGCAATTGCCGGAAGATGATTTTGGCTCCGCTATACAAGCAAGCAAAACATGCCAACTTATGCTTGTCATAGGCTCAACAGGTTTAGTATATCCCGCCTCATCATTGCCTATATTAGCAAAAGAGCATAATGCGGATATAATAGAAATCAATCCCAATCCATCAAGTTACACCAATTCAATCACAGACATTTTCATCCCAATGAAAGCAGCCCAAGCCTTAAGGCAAATAAGCGCGCTTTATTATCAATAATTTCTTTATCAAATCATTTAAAAAAACGGCGACACCCAACAACTTCTCGCAAAGCCGCTGTTATCGTTTTTGCCGTTGTCATCTTTTCTCTCTGTCATTTTATTGAATTTCCGCGCGTTTTTTGATACTATTCGCCTATTCCCAAACACAAAAAATATTGAAAGAAAACATTGAAATCAAAAACCAAAAAACTTGTATGGGCGGGTTTCAAACCCGTCCACCCTACGAAATGCAGAGCATAAATACAGAAATCGTCAATCTGTTTTTATATGTCGGTTGCGCAAAAGAGATCTAATGGATTTCCAACAGAAACGCTCAGGAATGACGCAAGCAACGCAGAGGAATTAAATTTAGAAAGGAGGTTAAGAAGGGTTGTAAAATGACGCGCGGCGCGGCATGATGGGACGCTAAAATCAGCCGCTACAATCAAACATTGAAAGGGTTTAACGCAGTTAATAACCCCGAACTATGTGTGGAAAAAAGGAGAATAACATGAAAAAATTAGGAACAGCAGTATTAGCAGTGATGTTTTTGTCAACAGCGGCTTTTGCCGTGGACATCAATCTTAAAGTGGGAGCGACTTAGCTAGTTCGCTATCTTCAAAAATAAAGACAAGTGATGACTTTGGTTCCACAAATACATCGTCGTCTCTCACTCCAGATATGGGATTTAGAGTCGGCGGGGAAATTTTGTTTCCCATTGGCAGCGTTGTAAAACTTGGACTCGGCTTACAGTATCTTCTTCCAAGGAAAATGGATAAAGATAGCGATGTAAAATTTTATGTTGTTGAACCCATTTATGGAACTGTTCAAGTCAATCCTATCGCCGCCGCTAAAGAAGTGTTCATAAAAGGCAGTATTGGGTTCGCGCTTATTGTTAATGACCAAGACGATGCAAGCGCTCAGGGCACAGTATCATTGGGGATAGGCGCTGGTTATGAATTTCCTTTCGGCTTGATTTTGGAATTAGTATATACTAATTATAGTTGGACTACTGAGTCATCATTTACAAATAATTTATATTCGAGCAAAACAGAAAACGACTACTCTTGGGGAATTTTCGGACTCAATGTCGGCTACAAATTCAAACTCTAACAATGCGGGCAAATAATTATTTGCCCCTAATAATACAAAAAACCCCGCGCCGTTTTTAATACGGCGCGGGGTTTTTATTTGCAACGGCGAACAATTATCTGCGCATATTTGTATTTATATGCCCTTTTTGATACTATTCATTCGTTCCAAATTGATTAGAAAATCGGGAAAACACGGCATTTCTTTTGAATAGGCGCAAAATGCTTTTGATGATAAAAGGATAATAATCCGCCAAGACAAATAATAATTTTTCACTTTCAATAATATCTTCTATAATACCCCGCAATTGCGCGCAGATGCCTGTATTTTTGTATTTGAATGAATTTTACCTTCCCCAATCCCCCCAATATCAAAACCCGTTGAAAAATAAAGCAGTTTTTTTGTTACCCGCAAAACGCCTTTTGGCATTTTGCCGAGGGCGTTTTATTGTAGAGATTGCGCTAATCGCGCGTCTAAAATGGATTCCCGATAGAGACACTCGGCAATAGCGCAATAATGATTTGTAGAGGAATTAAATTTAAAAAGGAGGCTTGAGGCGCTCAAAGATTTTAAATTGGTTTGATATTTTCGGTTTAATAATCTGTCGTAAAAAAATACCAAATAAAAAAAGGAGAATAATATGAAAAAATTAGGAACAGTAGTATTGGCAGTAATGTTTTTGTCAGCGTCAGCGGCGTTTGCAAGACCAGAAATTAATGTGAGGGTCGGGCTTGATGCTTCGGACACTTTCAGCGAAGATAGGGAAGCCTATGGAAAGACTATAAGCTCATCATTTAACACAGAAACAGGCTTTACTATAGGCAGCGAAATTTTATTTCCTGTATTTAAAATTTTAAAAGTTGGCGGCGGAATTGAATATCTTAGCGCAAGAAAACTTGTAAAAGGTAATTCTGAAACCGAACTCTTTTTATTGCCTATTTATGCCGCAATTCAAGCCAATCCCATAAAAGCAGCCCAAGGAGTGTTTTTTAGAGGAATTATAGGCGTAGCGGTTTTTGGTTTTGTAAATGAAGCGACGACTTGGATGGCAAGACCTGATTCTGGTTTTTACTTAGGAGCGGGAAGCGGATATGAATTTCCTTTCGGCTTGATTTTGGGTTTGGATTATAAATATTTCATAGCAAGTTCGAAGTATACGGACAATCTTGGCGCTAAATATGAGTATTCCTATGACATAGCAATAATCGGCGTCAATATCGGCTACAAATTCAAACTCTAACAATGCGGGCAAATAATTATTTGCCCCTACAAATCAACAATGACACAAAAACCCCCGCCTTGCTTTTGCGCAAGGCGGGGGTTTTATTTTGCGGGGGAGCGAATAAATTCGTCCGCTTTTACATCCAACTTCTTATCAAATCAATCACATTTTGCATTGGCGGGACATTGTAGTTGGCAAACCATTTTAGCGGATATGTTATGAGTTCTGGAAAAAGTATCAATAAAAACACAAGTAAAGTCTGGAATATATAATACGGTATCACGGGTTTTAATATCTCTTCCATTTTTACTTTGCCTGTCGCGCAGGCTACATTGAGAACTGGACCTACAGGCGGCGATGTGAGACCTAAAACATTTGCCAATGTAAATACTATTCCGAAATATACAAGGTCTATATGCGCCGCTTTCAAAAGGGGCAGCATTATAGGCGTCATAATGAGAATTGTCGGAACAACATCAACGCAAGTTCCCATCAAAATTATAATCACTTGCAAAACAATATTGAGCAACATTGGATTTGATACAAGCGGGGCAAGCGATTCTGTTATAACTTGTGGAATTCTTGAAATAGTGAGTATATAAGCGGCGACTTGCGCAGTTGCGGCAAGAAACATAACGACAGCAGACATTTTAGACGCTGAAATAAACGCTCTAAACAACACTTTCAGCGATAATTCCTTATACACAAAAATCCCTATTATCAAAGCATAGACTACGGCGACAACGCCCGCCTCAGTCGCTGTAAAAATCCCGCTCCTCAACCCTATAAGAATTATTGCTGGAAGCATCAAAGCCCAAAGTCCGCTAAAAAAGATTTTTAACATTTCTTTAAAAGTGGGTTTTGGAGCATTGCTTTTTACTCCGTCTTTCATTGACGCTACAAACCATACCGCGCACATTATAATCGTAAGATATATTGCCGGAGCGACGCCTCCCAAAAACAGAGCGTTGATTGAAACGCTTGCAGTAGCTCCATAAACTATCATAGGCACAGACGGCGGCATTATCGGCGATACTAAATTTGCGCTCGCGACAAGTCCTGCGGCTTTTGGACGGTTATATCCCGATGCTACCATCATAGGAATCAAAATTGCGCCCAGCGCCGCCGTGCTTGCCACAGCCGACCCGACAAGACTTGCAAACATCAAGCAAGCAAAAATCGTCACATATCCCAAACCGCCGCGCAAACGACCCACAAATATATTGCAAAAATCTATTATTCTTCTTGTAAGCCCGCCTCTATTCATCAATTCGCCGGCAAGAACAAAAAAAGGCAAAGCCATCATAGTGACGCTGTCAGTTCCGCGCATCAATTGCGCCGCAATTATCTGCGGCTCAAGTCCGCCGGGATTTCCCATAGCAAACATAGCGGCAGCCGTCGCAACGGCGCAGCCTATAAGAGAAAACGCTATCGGCAAACCGAGCATTATCATTATTACTAATGAGACTAAAAATATTATAGTCAATACTGTCAATGACATATTTCCTCCCTATTCAATTGCGCTTTGCGCGTCGCCGTCATCTCTAATTTTGATAAGGTCAGGCACAGAAATTTTTAAAATAAAAAGTTTAAAAAGATTGGCAAGCGCTATTATAGAAATTGCGATGCCGGTTATAAGACCTGCCGCATAGACTAAATAGGTTGGAAACTTTGTCGCCACCCAATTGTCGTTGAGGTTTTGAATAACAAGCCCCCAACTGCCTATGGTTAAATCCGCCATAAGAGCGATAATAATAATTTGAATGACTGCATAAACAATTATTTGAACTTTTTTGGGAATGCGGGACAAAACCGTATCAATCAAAAGGTGGCGGTTATCCCTCATTGCTCCGATAGCGCCCAAATATACAAGATATATAAAACACAATCTTGCAATTTCCTCAGACCATGCAAAACCGATGCTAAACACATATCTGCCTACAACATTTGCAAATACGAGAATTATCATCAATGCAAGAAAGAATGCCATAAGAATTTCTATTGCGCGAAAAAGAGAATCAAGAATTTTATTCATTTTTTTCTCCATAATAAGAAAATTGGGCGGCGAGAATTTTTCCCGATTTAGCGTCCCCGCATTGCCTTGCAGGCAATACGGGGCTATTAAAGACATTAAACCCTTTCAGGGTTTAGGTGTAACGATTGATTTGAGCGTTTATTCAACTTATTTTACCGCTTTGATTCTGTCTGTAAGAGATTTAGCCCAAGGATTGTCCGCATAGAGTTTGTCTGTAAGCGGTTTGATTTTTTGGATTATAAGCGCTTGGTCTTGCGGCGAACAAGCCGTAACGGTCACGCCGCCTTTTCTCAATGTTTCTCTGTCTTTGTCAACGCTTGCGATATAATCATCCCAAGCCTTTGCCGCCGTCGCTTTTGCCGCATCATTGATTATCTTCTTTTGTTCATCGCTTAATTTGTCATAAACAGGCGCGGAAATCAAAATCTCAAGAGTGGCGATAATGTGATTGGTTTCATAGAGATATTTTTGCACTTCATTAAACTTTTCGCTCAACACTGTGACCATACCGTTATCTTGCCCGTCAACAACGCCTGTTTGAAGAGCGCTGAAAAGTTCGCCAAGCGGTATAACCTGAGCGCTTGCTCCAAGGTTTTGCGCTATGCCGACATGGATAGGATTTCCCGGCATACGAAATTTCTGTCCTTTAAAATCATTTACGGTTGTAAGTTTTTTATTGCTTGTAAATGTGCGCGCGCTGTTAGGTCCCCAAGCCAACATATAAACTGTTGGGAATTTGCTGTGGAATTCGGCGTTGATTTCGTCGGCAATTTCGCTTGTCCAAACTTGTTTTGCATGGGATAGGTCGCGATAAAGAAAAGGCCAATCGGATATAAGCATAGTCTTATATTCCTGATTCATAGGCGTTCCTACAATAGCAACTTCAATAGTGCCGTTGCGGACTCCGTTCCACAAATCGCCTTCATTTCCAAGCGTGCCGGAGTGATAAATTTCCACTGAGATTGCGCCGTTTGAAGCCTTTTCAATCTGCGGTTTAAACACAGAGTCCAAAGCCGCCGCCATCGGATGCGTCGCGCCCCAATTGTCTCCAACCTTAAGGGTGATCTTGCCAGAATCTTTCTTTTGGCAAGACGATGCCGCAAAAACAAATACGGCAAACACTGCTACAACAAACAACTTCAACAAAATTTTTCTTTCTTTCATGTTTTCCTCCTAAATAAAATTTTCCTGCGGCAACATTAAACAAAAAAAAGAAATAATCCACAATAAACGGCAAAAACAAAGGCAACGGCAACGACCGCGCAAGGAGCGCAAAACAACAAAGACAACGGCAATAGCAATAGCATTAGTTTTGCCGTTTTGCGTTACTTGTATTTATAACTCTTGCGAAATTTGTGAGAAAGTCGTTGTTGTTGCCTTGTTTTCGGCGTCATTGCGAAGAATACAAACTATATTTTTTCGCTTGAATTCCTTTTGTTGATTTTAATTGACTATTAACCGCTTGCGTGCGAAACTGCAGAATCTATTTTATGCAGTTCCTCAAACCTTTTTTGTTAGTGAAACATGGGATTATTGTATGGATTCTGCAATGGAGTTGAGCATATGCAAAATCGTAGGGCGTGCAATAACAATCAGGTCAATATATGCAATAGACCTCTTGCATAACTGATATACAAAAAATGTAAGAGTATAAACATTACCTTTGCGCGCTAACAAAACTCGTCTGTGCTAAAACAGGCTTCTCATTGTGCGTGAAGCCGCAGAATGACGCTATCCCTCTGTTTTTATGTGTTGGTTGCGCAAGAGGTCTAATGACAAAAGCGGGTTTTTTATTTGCAATAATAACTGAATTAGTCCTTATAATTTAAAAACGCATTTAAAATTCAATCATTTTTTGAAATAAATATTTCTTCTTTTGCGTTGAAAAAATTACAATTATCCTTGCAGGCAGAGATTTAAAAATATATTATTGCTATATGAAAATTTTACTTATCAATCCTCCAATTTATGATTTTGCCGCTTACGACCTTTGGGCAAAACCTTTAGGGTTGCTATATCTTTCTGCAATTTTAAAAGCGCAAGAACAGGAAGTGGAATTATTGGATTATATGAATTGTAGAGATGCGCTACATTTATCAAATTCCAGATTTGGCTGCGGGCATTATCAAAAAATTGAAATTCCTAAACCGCCTGCGCTCAAAGATATTCCTCGCAGATATTGCAGATATGGTATTTCAAAAAAAGCCGCTCAAAAATTTTTGCAAAATATAAAGCAGCCCGATCTTATTATAATGACTTCTATTATGACTTATTGGTATCCGGGAGTTTTTGAAGCGATTGAAACTGCCCAAGAAATTTTTCCAAAAACAAAAATAATATTGGGCGGAGTTTATGCAACTTTATGCGGAGAACATTTTTTAAAAAACGGCAACAGCAACGACTTCTCGCAAGAGATGCAAAAGAATCTTAACAACAACACAAACAGAGATACATTATTGTCTTTGTCGTTTTGCGCTACTTGCGTTTCTAAAACTTGCGCTACTTGCGATAAGCCTTCGCTGTTTTTAATACAGGGTTCTTTGTCCAATCTCAACCAAGTTTTTAAAGAGTTCGGCATTGCCGCGCAAATTCCTATCTCATTTTCAAACTATCCTGCCCCGGACTTTTCTTTTTATCCCAACACTGGATACGCCGTTTTGCGCTTGTCGCTTGGGTGTCCTTTTGATTGCTCTTATTGCGCTCAAAAAATTCTTTGCGATGGTCGTTTTGAAAGAAAATCGCCCGCTCTTGTCTTTAAAGAAATTGAGTCTTTTGTAAAACGGGGGATAGAAAATATCGTTTTTTATGATGACGCTTTGCTCTATCAAGCAGATATCGGCATAAAACCGCTGCTCAAAAAAATAATAGAAGCGGGGCTAAAAATCAAAATCCATACTCCCAATGGTCTTCATATAAAGTATTTGGATTTGGAACTTGCTTATTTGATGAAAAAAACGGGATTTTGTTTGCCTCGTTTTAGTTTAGAAACAGCAAATCCCAATTTGCAAAAAAAAACAGGCGGCAAAATTGATAATAAAGGTTTTGAAGCGGCAGCCAAAATGCTAAACGAGGCTGGTTTTGGCAGGGGAGAATTTATAATCTATTTACTTATGGGCATACCTAATCAAAAATTGGAAGATGTGGAGCAGTCTATTAGATATGTTCGTCGTTTAGGCGGCAGAGTTTCTCTTTCCGAATATTCCATAATCCCGCAAACAAAAAATTTTGCAAACACAGATAAAAAATTCATAGACGAGCCGCTATATCACAATAAATCAGTATATCCCCTTTTTGAAAGCAAAGATTGGGATGAGATTTATAGGATAAAACTGTTAGCGAAAAAATTAAATGCAGAATTATAATGCGCAAAAATTGATGTTTCATATAAAACACTTCAAAAAATTTCGCAAAAACTCAATAGCCCTCTTGCACAACCGACACATAAAAATAGATGGACATTGTGCGCGAAGCCGCAGAATCCATAAAATACCGTTCTTCAAGCCTTTATTGTTAGTTATAAAGGCAGGGGCTTGAAATAGAATTTTATCCTATGGATTCTGCGACTTCGCGCAGAATGACAATCTCACTTTTGCGCAAACAATCTCTGTTAGCATACAATATCTATACTTTTACATTTTTTATATATCAGTTATGCAAGAAGTCTAATATCTTATATTGTTCATATGAATACAAAAATGGCAGACATACGGGTCTGCCACTACAATTTTAATTGATTGATTGCGTATGTTTTATGTGAAACATTTCAAAAATTTTACAAAAATCCAATATTTTATGTTGTTTATGCAAATACAAAAAAGGGCAGACACATGGGTCTGCCCCTACAATTTATAATTGATTTATTGTGTATGTTTCATGTGAAACATTTCAAAAATTTTGCAAAAATCCAATATTTTATGTTGTTTATGCGAATGCAAAAAAGGGCAGACACATGGGTCTGCCCCTACAATTTTAATTGATTTATTGCATATGTTTCATGTGAAACATTTACAAAAATGGATACTATTTATCTTTCTCGGGAATCGCATCTGCCGCATTATTCCCAAATATCGCTCACACTGCGTCATTTCTGAATGTCGTAGTCGGGAATCCAAGTTGTCGTTTATCGTAAAGCGTATTATTGAAAAACAAAAAAATAAAAACATTACATTAAAAGCGGATTCCCGATAGAAACATTCGGGAATGACGCAATGAGGCGATCGCATATGCTGTCGGATGAGCATAAAAAATCCCCGCCTTGCTTTCACGCGAGGCGGGGATTTTGTTTTTTGTCTTTAATTGTCTTTTCTCTTTATTCTTTTCTATCTTTTTGTTGTTTTTAAAGTTTAAATTTATATCCAACAGTCAACCCAAGCTTAGTATAGGTATAGGTTGTATCATTTTCAATTTGTATAGAGCCAACTGATAAGGAATTTTTTGAACTGGCGCTGTGAATATCATAAGCAAGTTCTGCAAACAAACCAAAAGGGAATTCATAACCTGCTCCTATACTTGCATATATGCCGACAAATGTTTCAGTTACATCCCAAGAATCATTCAATTGATGAAGAGATTCTTCGAGACCATTCTTAATACCCATAATAGATACGCCAATATTTCCTTTCATATATAAACTGCTAATCGGAAAAGGACTGACTTGAACTGTCGCATAAATAGGCAATGCGTTTAATGTCATTTTTTTATCAAGACCTTCAATTTTTTCTTTCCCAATCTCTCTATCCGGCAAATATGCAAAACCGCCGCCAACTTTAACAATGCCTGCGATAGGGAATAAAATTTCTGCGCCTATATTAAATCCTGCGCTTGCAGTTTCATTTCCATCAGTCTTGGATTCCCCATTAAGACTATCAAACGGATATGGAAACCCGCTTATAGTAGTTTTTGAATCAAGTCCTAAATTTCCTGCAATGTCCACACCTGCTCTTAAACTAATTTCTGGCGCTGCAAATGCCGCTGCCACTGACAAAAACATTATCGCCAATACTGCTATTCCTAATTTTTTCATTTTAATTCTCCTTTTGAGGCAATACCCCTTTTTTAATTTTGCCAAGACATCGGCAATTGCTTTTTGACAAAACGGATTGTAACAAATAAATAACCCTTTTGTCAAAATGCCGCATTTAATCATCTAAAATGACATCAAAAAAATGTTTCATGTGAAACATTTACAAAAACGAACCTTATTTATCATTTTTGAGAATGATGCAATGGACGGCGCCTTTGCTTTTTTATCTATTCTCCATTTGCAAAGGCTCTGCAAAAATTTGCTATAATCCGCGCCGTTTTGAAATGATTTTAGTTTGTATGACTTTATCGTCTTTTTTCTTTCCTCTTTTCTCGTTTCTGTCTCTCTCTCTATATAGGAACGCTTTGCGTCCTTCGCCTGTCACTTTGCGCCCCCTCTCTTATAGAAGAGGGACAATATGAAAAATGGAGATATTATTATGTGGATTCTTTACGCTTTGCTTTCGGCTTTCTTTGCGGCTTTGACTGCGATTTTTGCAAAAATCGGAATTGAAAATGTTAATTCCAATTTGGCTACTGCCATTAGAACGGGCGTTGTGCTTATCATGGCTTGGCTTATAGTTTTTATTACAGGCAAACAAAATGGAATCATGGAAATCAGTCAAAAGAGTTGGATATTTTTAATTCTATCGGCTTTGGCAACAGGCGCTTCTTGGCTTTTTTATTTTCGCGCTATACAAATAGGCGAAGTTTCAAAAGTCGCACCGATAGATAAATTGAGCATAGTAATCACTATATTACTTGCTTTTATAATTCTCGGCGAAGCGGTCTCAATCAAAACTATAATAGGCGGCGTCTTAATAACAGCAGGCGTTTTTATTTTGATATTGTAAATCATATTGAATAATCAATAAGATTTTAAAAAAGGACAATAATGGAAAGTATAGAACATTTTATTTCAACAGCCACAATGCAAAACTGGGATAGATTGCATACTATTAATATAAACGAAAAATTGATTTCGCGCGCTAATAAAAAACTATCTTCAAAACAAATCATTCCTATTGAGTATTTTACAAATACCGATAATGTGAATAGCGTAATGGATTTGGCAGAATTTATCACAGATAATCATTTTGCAATCAATAATGTTATTTATACTTTGGCTATGAGATTATTGAAACAAGAAGACATAAATCTTGATAAAGCAAATGTTAAAGATTGGTTTTACCAATACTCATATTGTTCAACTTTGTTTGAATTAGACGATTTTGTTTTGCCAGATGATGAAAAAGATTTGTTAGGCTTGATATATCAATGTTTGAAAACGGAAGGGAATAAAAATAGAGGCGGCTCATATTATACGCCGTCATTTATAGCCAAAGAATTGTTATCAGGCTTGGATTTTACTTTAGGACAAATTTTTTTAGACCCATCTTGCGGAAGTTCAAACTTGCTTTTAAATATTGAAACTGCAAAGCCGCAACAACTTTTCGGAGTTGATATAGACCCTGTCGCCGTTATGATTTCAAAAATCAACCTTATTATGAAGTATCGTAATTATGATTTCACTCCAAACATTTTTTGTATGGATTTTTTAAATATGAATTCTTTATTTTCGCCCAAAAGCATTTTCAATAGCGATATAAAGTTTGATTATATTATCACAAATCCGCCTTGGGGCGCAGGCAATACGGCAAGTAAAGACAATTTTCCTCAGATTTATTCGGGAGAATCATTCTCATATTTCATAGTTCAATCTATGAAAGAACTTAAAAAAGACGGGATATTAAGATATTTGCTTCCTGAAGCATTTTTAAATGTCCGAGCGCATAAAGATATTCGCAAATTTCTTTTAGACAATTTTTGTATAGAACAACTCAAAACTTATTCCGATGTATTCACAGGCGTTACGACAAAATTTATTGATATAAAGGTTAGGAATACAAAACCCAAAAATGTCGTAATTATCAATGATAATCAAAATATTTATACTATGCCGATTATAAATTTCAAAGCAAGTTCAAATAGCGTTTATTGCTTGCTCAATAGCGAAGATTTAAAAATTTTGAATTTAGCATATAAAAGAGATTATGAAACTTTGAAAAATAGTATTTGGGCGCTTGGTATTGTGACGGGCGATAATAAGAATAAATTAAGCAAAACGAAAAAAGACGGTTGGCAGCCTATTTGGACGGGCAAAGAAATACAGCCATACAGATTGTTGCCGTTCAAAAACTATATTCTTTATGATAGACAACAATTGCAACAAACCGCAAAAGACGATATATATAGAAGTCCGGAAAAACTTGTATATAAATTTATCTCAAATAGACTCAAATTTGCTTATGACAATAGCGGCGGTTTATTTTTAAATAGCGCAAATATAGTAATTCCAAAAATTGAAGGAATGAACATAAAAACAGTTTTAAGTTTTCTCAATAGCGAGTTATTTCAATTTATCTATATAAAGAAGTTCGGGGAAATAAAAATTTTACAAGGAAATTTATGCGAATTGCCTTTTGCCAAAATAAGCGAATCGGACAATAAGCATTTTGCAAAATTGACAGACAAAATTTTGGCAGGCGATTTATCGGTAATAAATCTTTTGCAAGATACGGTATATGATTTTTACAATATCAGCCAAGTCCAAAAAGAATATATCAAAGGGGTTATTTGTGGAAAAACTTTATGCGGAATTAAAAAAAGAACTTGTTAAACTTAATAAACAAGACCTCAAAAATCACAATTTAAACGAAGATTTTCTAAATAAAATCTATTCTGTTTTTCCTTTTAATAAGTTTGAATTTATTATAAGTCATCTAATAGCCAAAGGAATAATTGATTTAAGGCAATATCTAAATATCCGAAGCGCATATTTAGAGCGCAATAAGTTTTTATATTTGTTTGAAATTACCGCCCCAAGAACTTTTGGCGAGACTTGGGCTCAAAGACACTTAAATGAATTGATTCCTGAACTCAAAAGACCATCTACTCAATTAGATTCGTCTTACAGAGGCGAATATGATTTTTGGTATAACAAAATAAAGATAGAAGTTAAAGCAAGCAGAGCAGTCAAAAGACAAAGCGGAGAATCGCTTTTAATAAAGGCTTTGTCATCAGATTCAAAATCCGGCTTTGATATGAATTTTCAGCAAATAAAGCCATCTTGCTGCGATGTTTTTGTTTGGATAGGCGTATGGCGGGATATAATAAAGTATTGGGTTCTTTCAAGTAAAGAAGTAAAAAATAGCAAGTATTTTTCCAAAGGTCAGCATAGAGGCAATATCGGCGAAGGGCAATTATGGTTAAAAGAAAGCAATATAAAAAATTTCAAAAAATACGAGGTTGCGCCGCGCAATATACTCAATGCGATTCTAAAACAAAAGGGCGCCGCAAAAGTGGAAAAGTAAGGGCGGGTTTCAAACCCGTCTCTAAAATGCAAAAAATAAAAATTTATTGAAAAATCAATGTTATTTAAAATGGAGGCAGTATGGCAGTAATAAAAATTGAAAGCGATGAGATTGCTGTAATTACTATTCAAAATGAGGATTATATTTCTCTGACTGATATGATGAAAGCAAAAGATGGTGATTTTTTTATAACTGATTGGTTAAGGAATCGTAACACATTAGAATATTTGGGGATTTGGGAAGAAATCAATAATCCTGCTTTTAATTATGGCGAATTCGCCGCAATTAAAAGTAATGCTGGATTAAATTCTTTTAAAACAAGCGTTAAAGAACTTATTGAAAAATCAAATATTGTTGGATTGTGCGCTAAAGCGGGTCGTTATGGCGGCACTTATGCCCATAAGGATATTGCTTTTCATTTTGGAATGTGGATAAGTCCCCGTTTTCAATTGCTTTTGATAAGGGAATTTCAAAGATTAAAAGAAAATGAGCAAAAACAACTTGGTTGGTCTGCCAAACAGGAATTGTCAAAAATCAATTATCATATACATACGGACGCAATTGAGCGCAATCTCGTTCCCAAAGAGCTGACTGCTAAACAGGCTTCTTTTGTATATGCCGATGAAGCGGATGTATTGAATGTTGCTCTTTTTGGGATAACGGCGAAACAATGGCGCGAACAAAATCCAAAAGAAAAAGGCAATATTCGCGATTATGCAAGTATCAACCAATTGATATGTCTTTCAAATATGGAAACAATTAATGCAGTTATGATTGACGAGGGTTTGTCTCAATCCGAAAGATTGGTAAAATTAAACGCTATAGCCATACAGCAAATGAGCGTCCTGCAAGGAATATCGCAAAGAAAACTTTTAAAATAAAATATCGTAGGGGCAGACCCATGTGTCTGCCCATAACGCTAAAGTCAGTTGCAACTCCAAAACCCTGAAAGGGTTCAATGCCGTTAATAACCCCGCATTGCCGCAGGCTATACGGGGATGCTAAAGTCAGTCGCCGCAATCAAAACCCTGAAAGAGTTTAATGCCGTTAATAACCCCGTATTACCTTGAAAAGAGGGAGAGGGGAAAAGGGAAAAAAGGATATCCCATGGATTTTAAACAATTATTTAAACAAATTTCACCAGAAGAGTTGGGCGGCGCATTCAATGTATTTACATTGATGGGATTTTTCCTTGTTACTGCGGGAAAGATTGAGCATTATAATTCTATGGTATGCAGCGGGGGCGCCATTGGACTTCATTTCAAAAAGCCTGCGGTTTGGTGCATTTTTCAATCAGCTCGTTATACTCTGGAATTGATTCAAAAAGAAAAAACATATACTCTCTCTTGGTTTCCAGATGAATATAAAAAACAATTGCTCTTTTTGGGAAGTAAATCGGGAAGAGACAGCGAAAAAATGAAAGAAATTAAATTGACAAGCATTCAAACTCCTTGCGCAAATATGTCTTTTGAAGAAGCCAAACTAATTATTGAATGTTCATTGACGCAAATTACCACAGCTAATGCCGACGATTTTTATTCGCAAGAGTCTAAAGACTATCTAAAAGAAGCCTACAAAGACCCAAAAGAAATTCGTAAATATGTATTTGGACAAATCACAAATATTTGGATAAAAAAATAAAGAGACGGCTTTACTGCGGGCTTAGCGCCGCGTCATTGCAGGTCAAGCCCGCAGACAACGGCAAATGATAAAAAAATCTATATCAAATAAATTTTTAAAAGAGGACAAAATGAAATTCGCAGACGCTAAGGAATTGTTGGAAAAGTATGTTAAGGGGGAAACTCTTAGACGGCATTGTTTGACTGCCGCGGTGGTTATGGAGTATTGGGCTAAGGAATTTGGCGGGGAAGCCGATTCTGAAACTTGGAAAAGCGTCGGCTATCTTCATGATATAGATTTTGAATTATATCCAACCGAGCATTGCATAAAAGCCCGCGAAATTTTGGAAAATGAAAAAGCCGCTTATCCCGAACTTTCCGAAGAAATCATCCGCGCTGTTTTAAGCCATGGTTGGAAACTTGTAAATGACATAGAGCCGAAAACTCCTATGGAAAAAGTTTTATATACGATTGACGAACTCACCGGTTTGATTTTTGCAAGCGCGATGGTTCGTCCGTCAAAAAGCGTGATGGACTTAGAAACAAAATCCGTAATGAAAAAATTTAAACATTCGGCATTTGCCGCCAATTGCAACAGAGCGGCAATATCAGACGGCGCCGCAATGCTAAATATGGAATTATCCGCAGTAATAGAAAAAACAATATTAGCGATGAGAACGCAGGCGCAGGCTTTGGGAGTTTAAGAATTTAAAATGGGCAATGAAAATTATAAAGAAAGGGTTATCAAATCTTTAAATAAACAATTTATTGAAGAAATGCCCAAAATGAACATGGAAAAAATAGAGTTTGGAGAATAAATGTTTTGGAATATGGATTGTATAAGCGGAGCAAAAAAGTATTTGGCGGATAATTCTGTTGATTTGATTATTTGCGACCCGCCCTATGGCATAAACGGCGCTAAATTGGATAAACATTACAATCGCAATGAAGATACCGTTATTGACGGTTATATAGAAATTCCTGCAAAAGAGTATTCAGATTTTTCCATTCAGTGGATAAAAGAGGCGCAGCGAATCTTGCGTCCGGGCGGCTCCATATATATAGTATCGGGCTATACCAATTTACGACATATTTTAAACGCTTTGGCGAATACCGAATTAACAGAAATAAACCACATAATTTGGAAATATAATTTTGGCGTTTATACAAGCAAAAAGTTTGTATCGTCGCATTATCATATTTTATATTACGCAAAACCCGGCAGGAAACGGACATTTAATACTTTTGCGTTTTTTTCAGATTCTGAACGCGCCCAAAACGGCGGAGCGGCAAATTATTTAGACCGCGAAGATGTATGGACTATCAACCGCGAATATAAACCGGGACAAATAAAAAATAAAAACCAATTGCCTACGGCATTATTGGCTAAGATGATAATGTATGCCAGCAATCCAAAAGATTTAGTGTGCGATTTGTTTTTGGGCAGTTTTTCTACGGCAAAAACCGCTCTTGAACTTGACCGCCGAGCCTGCGGTTTTGAATTAAATAAAGCGGCTTATGATTATCAAATTAAAGAAATAAAAAAAGTGAAATCGGGCGAATTATTAAAATTTATCAAACAGCCTGAACAAAACGCTTTATTTAATAAAGGAAAACCAATAAATAATCAAGAAAAGTTTGATATTTTAAAAGAGTATTCCGATTTATATAGGCAAGGTTGGACGCAAAAAAATTCTATTGAACAAATAACAAAAAAGTATGGACGCGGATATTGGGCTATTTTAAACTTGATAAAAGCAAATCCAAGTTCAAATAATGAACAACAAAATTTATTTAATCAAAAATCATTAGACATATAAAAGAAACAAGCAGTTTAAAAAAACAATAAAAAACTACCAAGGAGCGCGCCATGGCAAAGATAATAGCAATTGCAAATCAGAAGGGCGGGGTGGGTAAAACCACTACGGCAATAAATTTTGCGGCAAGTCTTGCGCATTTGGGGGAGAAATGCCTCATTATTGATATGGACCCGCAAAGCAATACGACAAGCGGCGGCGGCATAGACAAAACCGCTATTGACAAACATATCTACGACGCTCTTATCGGCGCATCTCCTTTAAGCGAAATTGTTAAAAAAACGGAAATTTCTTTGATGGACATTGTTCCCGCCGCAACAGATTTGAGTTCTGCAGAAACGGAACTTACCAATATGGAAGGAAGAGAATACAAATTGAAAAACGCTATTGAGAGTTTTCAAAATGATTATAAATATATTCTCATAGACTGCCCTCCATCTCTGGGACTTCTTACTGTGAACGCTTTGGTGGCGGCAAACAGCGTTTTGATTCCTATGCAGTGCGAGTTTTTTGCTCTTGAAGGGTTGGGGCAATTGTCTCAAACTATCAATGAACTTATGGGTCAATTTTCTTTGGAATTAGAGGGCGTGCTTTTTACTATGTATGATTCGCGCACCAATCTTGCAAGCCAAGTGATAGACGAAGTAAAAAAGTATTACGGCGACAAAGTTTTTGAGACAAAAATTCCAAGGACGATAAAACTTGCCGAAGCTCCAAGTTTCGGCATACCGGCGCTAAGATATGACCCGACGGGGAAGGGTTCTCAAGCCTATATGGATTTTGCCCAAGAGTTCCTACTAAGACAGAGGTAGGTGCGGCGAAGCCGCGATTACACACGGCTGGCTGTAGGTTTGGCGCAGGGCTGGACGGTCGCTTTGCCTTTTGGCGCCTTTTGACACAATTTGTCTGCTTAGATAGCGTTGCTATACGCGCGCAGACAAATTCTGCCAAAGGACGCTCAAAATGCTTTACGCAAGCGCAGTTTACCTCTCCCATGGGAGATGTGAGAGGAAAACGCAAAGCGGACGCAGTGTGGTTTGATATTCGTGACATAGCGTAGGTTATTCGGAAACGCTATAACATACGCTATCTAAACAGCAAAGCAGTTTTATGCAGTTAATAACTCTGTTATGATTAAAAACAGATAGAAAAGGGGAAAGAGAAAAGACGGACAATCTAAAATCATCGCTTCCTCTAAAATCCCGAAGGGATTTAATGTAGTTAATAACCCCGCATTGCCGCAGGCTATGCGGGGACATTGAAGTCAATCGTTACAACCAAACCCCGAAGGGGTTTAATGTTTTTAATAACCCCGTATTGCCTGTAAGGCTATGCGGGGATGTTGAAGTCAATCGCTACATCTAAACCCTGAAAGGGTTTAATGCTGTTAATAACCCCGTATTGTTGCAGATTGTCCCTTTTCCTCTTTTCTCCTCTCTTATGGGAGAGAGATTTTGAGCGAAACGAAAAGAGGGCGAGGAGCGCGAAAGCGGCGGGGACACAGGAGATATAAAAAATGCAAAAACAAGTTTTAGGCAGAGGGTTGCAAGGTTTGGTTCCATCAATAGCAAATAAAAATAATGCCGGCGAAAGCGTCATTACAATACCGTTAAATAAAATCAAACCGAACAAGTTTCAGCCGCGCAGAAAATTTAATGAAGAAAAATTAAAAGAATTGGCGGAGTCCATAGAAACCCACGGATTAGTTCAACCGATTTTGGTATCGCAAAGCATAGCGCCGGGAGAATATGAGATTGTCGCGGGCGAGCGCCGCTGGAGGGCGTCCAAACTTGCAGGCAAAACGGATATCAAAGCAATAGTAAAACAAGGCGCGGACGATGTTTTCAAAATGGATATGGCTTTGATAGAAAATATCCAAAGGGAAGACTTAAACCCCATAGAAGAAGCACTGGCTTTTAAAAGATTATTGGAAGAGTTCAATCACACGCATGAAGAAATCGCTCAAAAAATCTCAAAAAACCGTTCTGTAATCACCAACTCTTTAAGATTATTGCATTTGCCGCAAGAGATTCAAGATTTGCTTGCTGAAGGTAAAATCTCGTCAGGACATGGCAGAATGTTGGCAAGTATAGAAGATGAAGCGGTTTTAATGGATACGGTAAACAGAATTTTGAACGACAAACTCCCTGTGCGCGCGGTAGAAAAATTAGTAAAAGATATGAAATCTAGCAAAAAGCCCGCCGCAAAACCAGAAATAGAATTAACAAATTTTGCAGAAGAACTTCAAAGAAAGTTCGGCACAAAAGTAAGAATAACAGGCACCAGCAAAAAAGGCAAAATAGAAATTCACTATTTCTCGCTTGATGATCTAAATAGAATATCCGGACAACTAAAAAAATAAACATAGAGACGGCAATAAGCGCAACGGATGGCGCAAGGGGGGCGGATGAAAAAAATTATTTGTTTTATTGTTATTGTTTTATGGGCATGCGGCGCTTATGGAAACAGCAAGTTTATCTTGATGGATAAACCGCAAAGACCGTTTCCAAACGGCATTACTGTCGTTATAGCTCAAGAATTGGATAAAGAAAATTTGACTGTGCTAATAGGCGGAGAGCAATATTTTGTTATTAGCAAAGGCAAATTGTTTCCTGAAAAAGGCATGGTGGAAAATATTTTTAAAATTATTCCAGCAGTCATTAGCGCTTGGGAGAATGGGATAAAAAGCCCGATTGATGTGATGCCTGCGCGCGCTATATGGGTTAAGCGAGAGAACGCATTATATACTTTTGATAGTATGAAAAAAGCGGAAGATTTTGTCCGCAATAGAATTATGGAACTAAAATCAACCGCTGCGCCTAAACCATAAGAAGGTTTTATTCAGTTAAACTCCATTATGATAAAAACCGACAGAAAATAGGATAGAAAAAGACGGCAAAAACAAAAATGCTTGTTTCCTCTCAAATCCCGAAGGGATTTAATGTAGTTAATACCCCCGTATTGCCCGCAGGGCTATGCGGGGATTGAAGTCGCCTTGTTTCATTTAAAACCCCGAAGGGGTTTAATGCTCGTGCGGGGGGGGGGGCGTTAAAATCACTACACCTAAACACTGAAAGAGTTTAATGTCGTCAATAACCGCCGCTTGCAGAGTTGCGTAACTTGCGGGAAGCCATTGCCGTTTCCCTCTATAACAAAAAAACCTACAAAAAGACTATAATTTGTCCACACACTAATTAAGGAACGCTTCACCCGCCGCATTGCGGCGGACTCTCCCGTAAGAGAGTGAAAATATGAAAAAAGGAGAAATAAAATGCAATATGTCAATTATGGTAAAACAGGTTTGAAAGTTTCAAGGTTTGGGTTGGGGTGTATGAGATTTCCAGAAGACGAGAAAAAAGCTATAGAGATGGTTCGCTATGCTTTAGACCATGGAGTCACTTATACCGATACCGCTTTTGTTTATACAAATAGCGAAGCAATTTTGGGCAAAGCTTTGTCCGATGGATATAGAAATAAAACCGCTCTTGCCACAAAAAGTCCTTTATGGATTGTGGAAAAACACAAGGATTTTGAATTGTATCTTGACGAGGAATTAAAACGGCTCAAAACCGATCACATTGATATCTATTTAATGCACAATCTCTATCCCGACAATTGGGAAAGGGTAAAAAAATACGACGGCTTATCTTTTCTTGATAAAATGCTCAAAAAGGGCAAAATTTTGCATAAAGGGTTCTCCATACACAATACGACTGCGGCTTTTAAAGAGATTGCCGATTCTTTTGATTGGGATATGGCTCAACAGCAATTAAATATCTTGGACGAAAATCAGCAAGTAGGCGTTGAAGGATTAAAATATGGCGCGCAAAAAGGTTTGGCTATGGTGATAATGGAGCCTTTACGCGGCGGCGCGATTTTGAACGCTCCAAAAGAAGTTTTAGACATAGTCAATTCTTTTCCCGACAAAAGACCGCTTGTAGAATGGTGTTTCCGCTGGCTATATAATAAGGAAGAAATTTCTGTAATACTCAGCGGCACAAATACCCTTGAACAATTAAAAGAAAATCTGAAAATTTTTGAAAATGCCGCTCCCAATGTGATGACAAAAGAAGAAGATGACTTGATAAAAAAACTCCAAGCCGCTTATGCTAAAAACAACACAGTCGGCTGCACAGGCTGCAGATATTGTATGCCATGTCCCAAAGGCATCCAAATTCCAGACATTTTTAAAACATACAACAATTACAAAATTTCCGAATCCCGCATAGACGCCATCTATTATCAAAAAACCTTTATGGATTTAGGCAAAGGCGCAGACCAATGCGTCTCTTGCGGACAATGCAAAAAGAAATGCCCACAAACATTAGATATTCCCGCCAAACTAAAAGAGGCTCACGAATGCTTTTTAGAAGTCCAAATGCCCGCCCACAAAAGACCAGAAAACTGCAAATAGAAAAAACAAATGTAGAGACGCGCGTGTAGCGCATCTCTACATTTGTCTTTACCGTCTTTCCTTTTTTCTATCTATTTTTTCATTTGTAGTATTGACTTTTGGGTAGAAAATGGGTAGCATTAAGCAGCAATATGTAAAAATGGGTAGAGAAAAGTAGAAAAGAGAGGCGTTTATGCAAATAATAGAAGATGCCAAAACAGAATTAAAAAGACAGTATTCTGAAGAAATCAAAAAAACCGTAGTTACTTTTGCAAATACTGACGGCGGGATTATTTATGTCGGTATTGATGATGACGGCGGCGTCATAGGCATAGAAAACATAGACGATACTCAACTACAAATTTCAAGCGCAATTCGCGATTCCATAAAGCCTGATATTTCTCTTTTTGTTGCGTATCAAACGGAACAAATAGAAGGTAAAACTATTTTAAAAATTATAGTTCAAAAAGGGACGGCAAGTCCTTACTATTTAACAAATAAAGGACTCCGTCCAGAAGGCGTCTATATTAGACATGGCGCGGCGTCGGTTCCATCTACAGAATCTGCCATAAAAACTATGATAAAAAATACTGACGGCGATAGTTATGAATCTGTCCGCAGCCTCAATCAAAATTTAACTTTTGATTATGCAAGCGGGGAATTTAAAAAAGCGAATATTGATTTTGGCTCATCTCAACAAAAAACTCTCAAATTATCTGGACTTGACGGGGTTTATACCAATTTAGGTCTTTTAATTTCAGACCAATGCCCGCATATAATAAAAATCGCAGTTTTTGAAGGACAGGAAAAAGAAGTTTTTAAAAATAGAAAGGAATTGTCAGGCTCTTTGTTAAAACAAGCAAATGACGCCGCAGATTTTATTGATATTTACAATCAAACGCATTCTGAAATTGACGGACTGCGCAGAAATGATACAAGGGATTATCCCATAGAAGCCATAAGAGAATCTCTGTTAAACGCTATAGTTCATCGCGAATACTCTTTGAGCAGCGGCATTTTAATCAGTATTTTTGACAATCGCATAGAATTTGTTTCTCCGGGAGGATTGGTGAGCGGCATTTCTATTGACGCTGTGATGTTGGGACTTTCCGCAACAAGAAATCCAAATCTTGCCAATGTTTTTTATCGTTTAGAATATATAGAGGCTTACGGCATAGGCATACCCCGTATTTTTAAGAGTTATGAAAACTCTATCAAAAAACCAATCATAAATGCGGTAAGCGGCGCATTCAAAATGACGCTCCCCAATATCAACAAAAACAATGACAAACAAGAGCAAAATCAAAAAAACAATTTAACAAGAAAGGAGCAAGCCATAATAGACTTACTAAAAGAAAAAAAACAAGCCTCCCGCCGCGACATAGAAACCGCCCTTTCATCATCGCGTTCCGTAATATCGCGCAATCTAAAAGGCTTACTTGATTTAGGCATAATAAAAAACGACGGCAATGGCAGAGCGACAATGTATTTTTGCGAAGAAACAAAGGGGAATAAATACGGCAGGGAGACACCGTAGGTGCAGACCCATCATGTATCTATCTGCCCACTTCCTAGTTTTTTAGTCCCGTCAGAACACACCATACTGACCACTGACATTTTTTGGATTATGAACCCTCCATTCTTTAATCCACCAGAACCGTCCATCTTTGCACATCATAATTTTAAGGATTATATTTCTATATCTATTCGGAACAATCCTGACGAAATCTTTATTCAATTTTCAAAGACCAAAATCTATTTAAATATCTCTAATCTTTTTTTCGAATTCACTTTGAGAAATTCCTATAGCTCTTATCGCTTGTTTTATATTATAAAAAGGAACTTCTTTCTTATGCGTGGCGATAGTAAAAGACCCATTTATCCCTACTTTTTTAAATGTTATGTGGCTGCCGTTTTGTCTTTGTCTGTAATATCCGTAAGAATTAAGAAATTTTTCAAACTTACTTAACTTAATGGTATCTATAAACCCCATTTTACACTCCTATTGGAATTTGTAGACTTACGGTTTGCCTCGCAAATAATTCTATCGGAACTTTTTGGATTTCATCTTTTGGAAAGGCTGTAGAAGTTGTCACTTGCCACCCTAATCCTTTTAATTCATTTGCTATTCCTGACTCCTTTGCAACGCTAAGCCAACAATCGAAGGCTTCTTTAAACATCTTTTTGGCATTAGTTAAAGTTTCGCCATGGCTAAAAATATTCAGTGACGGGCATTCTACATATATAAGATCATTTTTGTCTCCTTTTACTTTAAAAAAATATACGGGAACGGACGCGCTGATGATATTGTTGTTTTGCGCTATAATTTTTGCCATGTTATCCTCCTAAATCTGAATAAACCGATACTATCAAAAAATCATTAGAAATACAATTTTTTTGCTATAACCAAATATCAAAACAAAAACCATAAAATGAAAACCCTAACAATCAACAATATCCGCCTAACGATCGGGCTCATGTGTCTGCGCCGTCTTGGATAGAGGAAGAGACAATTAGGGGTTTTCTGATGGCTAAATTGGACTGGATTAAAAAAATCGGCGCATGTTTTAAGCCGTCCAAGAATGTCAAAAAAGGAATTTATTTCAGGCGAAAATCATTATTATAAAGGACAACCATATATTTTGCGGATAATCTATCACAATAAACCGCCAAAAGTGGAAATGTCTGAGTGCAAATATATAAATCTCTATATTAAGCAAACCGCAAGCATACCCAAAAGAGCGCAAGT
>JAITTG010000047.1 GCA_031287095.1 Candidatus Parendomicrobium reticulitermitis
CCGCGAAGCGATTGTTAACAGACAATTTTCATTACACTGGATTCCCGACCAAGACGCTCGGGAATGACGCTGTGGACGACACTCGGGATTGACGCTGTGAGCGACATTCGGGAATGACGCTGTGGGAAAGGCGCTCGGGATTGACGCTGTGAGCGGGACATAATGTTTTTAATAATTCCGTATTGCCTGCAAGGCATGCGGGAATATAGGAGATACGATGACAAAAGGAAAATTTGGAATTTACGGCGGGCAGTTTATACCTGAAACTCTTATGAGCGCTATTATTGAACTTGAAAAAGCCTATGAGCATTACAAAAATGATAAGGCTTTTAATGATGAATTGTCCGCTCTTTTAAATAATTATGCAGGCAGACCCTCTCTGCTTTATTATGCAAAAAATCTCACTGAGAAATTGGGCGGCGCAAAAATTTATCTTAAAAGAGAAGACTTAAATCACACAGGTTCGCACAAAATCAACAATGTTTTAGGGCAAACCTTGCTTGCTAAAAAGATGGGCAAAAAGAGAGTAATCGCAGAAACCGGCGCGGGGCAGCACGGCGTAGCCGCCGCCACAGCCGCGGCTTTGCTTGGGCTTGAATGCGAGATTTTTATGGGAGAAGAAGACACTCAAAGACAGGCTTTAAATGTTTTTAGAATGCGTCTTTTGGGGGCAAAAGTGAACGCTGTAACGAGCGGCACGAAAGTTTTAAAAGACGCGGTCAATGAAACTATGAAAGAATGGACCCGCCGCATAGCGGATACTCATTATGTTTTAGGTTCCGTTATGGGACCTCATCCTTATCCTCAAATTGTCAGAGATTTTCAAAGCATAATCGGCAAAGAGATTAAAGAGCAAGTTTTAAAAAAAGAGGGCAGACTTCCAAACGCAGTTCTTGCCTGCGTAGGCGGCGGCTCAAACGCTATGGGAGCGTTTTATAATTTTATTGAAGATAAATCTGTCCGTCTTATAGGCTGCGAGGCGGCAGGCAAAGGCATAGACACTCCTCAAAATGCCGCGACTTTTGCAAAAGGACGGCTTGGCATTTTTCACGGGATGAAATCTGTGTTTTGCCAAACTGACGACGGACAAATCGCTCCCGTATATTCAATATCGGCGGGTCTTGATTATCCGGGAATAGGTCCCGAACATGCTTATCTCAAAAGTATCGGCAGAGCGGAATATGTTCCAATAAAAGATGATGAAGCGGTAAATGCTTTTGAAGAACTTTCCAAAACCGAAGGTATTATCCCCGCCATAGAGTCGGCTCATGCCGTCTATCATGCTATTCAAATTGCGCCAAAGATGAAAAAAAATGAAATCATAGTAATATGCTTATCCGGCAGAGGAGATAAAGATGTTGCCATGATTGCAAAGTATAAGGGAGAAAACATAGATGAATAAAATATCAAGAGCATTTGAAAACAAAAAAGCCTTAATAGCATATCTCACGGCAGGCGACCCTTATTTAGACAAAACAAAAGAATATATATTGGCAATGGCTCAAAGCGGCGCAGACTTGATAGAAATAGGCATACCTTTTTCCGACCCGGTAGCGGAGGGAACCGTCATACAAAGCGCAATGGAGAGAGCGTTAAAGAACGAAATAAACATAGACGATATTTTTCATATCGCCGCCCAAATAGAAAAAGAGGCTTTGCCTCTGTCTCTGCCGCCGCTGGTTTTTATGACTTATCTAAATCCTGTTTTATCCTACGGATACGAGAAATTTTTTAAGAAATGCAAAGAGACGGGCATAAGCGGCATAATAGTCCCCGATATGCCTTTTGAGGAACAAGACGAAATCAAAACCATTGCAAATAAAAACGATATAGCGGTAATCACGCTAATAGCGCCGACATCAAATGAAAGGATATCAACGCTTGCAAAAAACGCGCAAGGCTTTATCTATTTAGTCTCGTCGTTGGGCGTAACGGGAACAAGGGACAAAATCACAACAGATATAGGCGCAATAGTTTCGCAAATAAGAAAAGAAACAAAAATCCCAATAGCCGTAGGTTTCGGCATATCCTCTCCCGAGCAAGCAAAAGAGATGGTCAAATACGCCGACGCCGCCATAATAGGCAGCGCGATAGTAAAAATTATTTCCGAGAATAATGAAAACACATTGAAAAATCTAAAAGATTTTGTTTTGTCGGTCAAAAAAGAATTGCTATAATCGCCGCCGTTTGAAAAGATAGGCGATTTTAAGATTAGTTATCTGTGCCGCGTCGTCATTGCGGGCATAATACTTAAAAAGCGTTGCTAATTTGCGAAAATGGATTGCCGCCCGCCTGCTTGAAAAGGTTATAAAAATATATTGTTCGTCATTGACAAAAGTTGTTATCGTGGATCCAAGTTAAAAAACAACGGCAAAAGTGGATTCCCGACAAGAACACTCGGGAATGACAGATTGGAAAGTGGATTCCCGATAAGAAGATTCGGGAATGACGATTGGAAAGTGGATGTTCCCTACAGAAACTCTCGGGAATGACGCTTTTTTCGGAAATGACGAACTTTTAAATGAAGCCTGCATCTTATGCGCAGACAGCGTGATTATTTAGTTTCAATTTAATTAACTATAACAAAGGATAAAAAATGTCTAAACGACTCTCTCTTGCGCTCTTTGCAGCATTTTGTATCGGAGCAATAATACTTTCCATAATCACAGGTATAAAGTTACATTCTCCCGTAAAACCGGGCGCGGATATAATCGCCGCGCTTTTTGTTTTGTTGTCAGTCTTTATATGTTTTGTCAGCGGATTTGTTTTCTTTCGCTATGACAAACTCAAAATAGAAAAGATTTTTGCGGTTTTTTTTGTAGTTTTTGGTTTTCTCTATATGGTTATTATCCCGATGTTTGGCTCAAATGACGAGCCAAATCATTGGAAAAGAATTTTGCAGATAAGCAGAGGAGATATAATGTCCGTTCAAGTTCAGCAAGAAGTAGGCGGATTTTTACCTTCAAATACAGTCCCGCGCCTTAGAGGAATTTCAGATTTATTCATAAAATTTGATGAAAAAAATATTGAGTTTTTTAATTTTGGCAATACAGCGGCATATTCCCCTTTAAGTTATACTTTACATCTTCCCGGCGTTTTAGCGGCAAACCTTATTAGCAATTATGTATATGCTAACGCTTATGCAGGTCGTTTATCTTGTCTGATTTTATCTTTCTTCCTTTTATATTTTGTAATCAGAAAAATCCCAATCAAAAAGAAAACGCTTTTTGTCCTCATAACAACGCCGTTGTTTTTACAAGAAACTGCGACGCTTAATGCAGATGTTTTACTAAATATTGTTTCTTATGCGGCTATTGTTTTAATTTTGTTTTATTCCTACGGCGAAGCGGCGTTAGAAAAAATAAAAATAAGGACGCTGCTTATTATCATTTTATTATCGTTAATAATAAGTATGAATAAAACGGCATATTTCCCGCTAATTTTATTATTTTTAATGCTGCCGTCTTCAAAATTTCAATCGCAAAAACAAAAAATTATCTCTATAAGCGTTCTTTTTATTATATGCTTTATTATTGATTTGCTCTGGACGCTAAAAACAAGCGGCGGGATGGATACAGATTTTAATAATATGGCTTATGTTTTCGCAAATCCAATAAGTTTTGCGATACTTTTCACGAAAAATGTTATTGCTAATTTTCCGTATGCAGTCTATGGCTCTTTCGGCGGCAATTTGGGTTTTAGCGTGACAGGCGAATCGCCTATAAGCAAATGGCTTATATATCCCTATGTTTTAAGTATTCTGTTTACGGCATTATCTGAAAAATATTATGAACTCAAAAAGAACAATAAATTTCTGATATTTGTAGTTCTTTTTTCAACAATATCGCTTTTTTCAGCCGCTATGATTTATGCAAACTTGAATTTTTGGCAAAATCCAAATGGAATTGTCCTGTTTACCGGCGCAAGATATTATATTCCCGTATGGTTTTTGACGGCATTGTTTATAGCAAGTTTTAAAACAATACATATAAATATAGACGAAGAAAAAGTTTTTAGAATAATGCTTCTGATAATACCATTTATACATTTGGCGGCTTATTCTACGCTCATAATATTCTATTCAAAATACTTATAAAACTCTGGACATGATATGAAAGAAAAAAGTTCAACTATGGATACGCCGTTAAAAGAATGTCCAATTTGCGACTCGAAAAATGTATCTTATGATTTTTCTCAAAACTCATCCTCTCTATATATTTGCAATGATTGCGGACATATTTTTTTAGATTCAGACGGCAATCATACTATTTTCCAAGACCAAAAAGGCGGCTATTGCTTTTCTGATATTAAAAATATTGTAAATGAATTATTCGAAGGTATTCCTTGTAATGACGGAACTCTAAAAGTTTTGCAAATCGGAGGGGAAGTTTTAAATTTTGGCAACGGATTTGAAATTACCTATATAGATGAAAATAAATTATATTCTCTTAAACAAGATTCTTGTTTTGACATTTGCATTTTTAACGATATTATTGATAATACGGTTTTTCCTATAAAATTTTTACAATCCCTATGGAAAATTTTAAAACAAGATGCGGTCTGTTTTTTCTATGTCAATAGCAGGGACAGCATAAATGCAAAAAAGTATAAATACAAATGGAAACTCTTTGAAAATCTGCGCAGACAATACTTTAATAATGCCGTAATTGAAAACGCTCTTTGCAAATGCGGTTTTTCAAGAATTTCAATCAAACAATGCGGAGCAGATGGAATAATCGTCAGATGTCAAAAAGATATAAAGAGGGTTCGTCCGCTTTTGTCTGTTATTATTCCTGTTTATAACGAAGAAAAAACCATTCTTGATTTATTAAATTCCGTCTATAACAAAAAACTTGAAGGCATTGATAAAGAATATATTATTATTGAAAGCAATTCTAAAGATAATACTCGTAAAATAGTAAGCGATTTTGTCGGCAAGCGCCCTGAAATAAAATTGCTTCTTGAAGATAAACCGCAAGGCAAGGGACATGCGGTGCGGGCGGGATTTAAGGCGGCGCAGGGCGATTTTATCATCATTCAAGACGGAGACCTTGAATACGATATCAATGATTATGATTCATTATTGCTTCCGCTCACAAGATATCAAAAGGCTTTTGTATTGGGACTGCGTCATCATAATGTTTGGAAAATGCGCGCTTTTAGCGAACAAAAAACGCTTACGACTTATGTCAATTTCGGACATCTCATTTTTACCAAGTTAATCAATTTTGTATGCAAAACGAAAACGAAAGACCCTTTTACTATGTATAAAACTTTCCGCCGAGAATGTTTATACGGTCTTGAGTTTGACGGCAATCGTTTCGAAATAGATTGGGAGATTATGATTAAGTTGTGCCGTAAAGGATATAAACCCATAGAAATTCCTATCAATTATAAGTCCCGCTCTTTTAAAGAAGGAAAAAAAGTTTCTATGTTTTTAGACCCTTTGATTTGGCTTAAAAGCTTTATCCGCTACGGCTATCTTTATAAAATTAAATGAGGTTTTTATGTCTTTGCCGGTCATAATACTTGCAGGCGGTTTAGCGCAGAGATTGCGTCCGCTTACTGACAAAATTCCAAAAGCGATGTTAGAAATCTGCCAAAAACCTTTTATTGAATGGCAAATCAAATTGTTAAGATCTCGCGGAATTTCTCAAATTGTTCTTTGCGTAGGATATCTTGGAGAGATGATAGAAAAATTTGTCGGAGACGGTTCTCAGTTCGGCGTCGGCATTAGATATTCTTATGACGGAAATACTCTGCTAAAAACAGGCGGAGCAATAAAGAAAGCGCTCAAATATATAGACTCTTCTTTTTTTGTTTTATACGGAGATTCTTATTTGACAATAGACTATCAAGCCGTCCAAAACGCCTATATTAATTCCGGTAAAAAAGGGTTGATGACCATTTATAAAAACAATAATCAATTTGATAAGAGTAATGTTGTTTTTAAAAATGGACAAATTGCCGCATATAGCAAGAAGCAAGTTTTAGACGATATGGATTATATTGATTATGGACTCGGCATATTAAACAAAGATGAATTTTTAAATGAAAAACGAGATATTTTTGATTTAGCCGATATTTATGAGAAACTTGCTCAAAAAAATCAATTGACGGGATATGAAGTTTTTGAAAGATTTTATGAAATAGGCTCTAAATGCGGCATAAAAGAATTAGAGGATTTTTTAAATGGACAAACAAATGCAAAATAAAGCCGTATTTTTAGACAGAGACGGAGTAATAAATCCCCTCGTATATAATACTGATGCAAAAGAATACGAGTCGCCGCACAGTCCGGAAGATTTTAGCCTCTATCCTTTTGTCTTAAAGTCTTTACAGACGCTTAAAGCAAATAATTTCAAAATAATCATTGTTTCAAATCAGCCGAGTTTTGCAAAAGGCAAAACCGCTATGGAAAATCTCAAATCAATAGAAAAATTATTTGAGGATTTTTCAATAGAAAATGGACGATTGATAGACGATTTTTATTATTGTTATCATCACCCAAAAGGGATAATTCCGGAATACTCTTGTATTTGCAATTGCCGCAAACCGGGGATTTTATTTCCTCAAAAATCTGTGAAAAAATACAATCTTGCTATCAATCAATGTTTTTTTGTGGGAGATTGCGATATTGATATAGAATGCGGACAAAAAATGGGTTTTAAAACAATAAAAATAAACAATAAACGCTCGGCAAATAAAAGTTTAACCAGTCATCCCGACAAAACAGTTGAAAATTTATACGAAGCGGTTTTAGAAATTTTAAAATATCAATAAGAAAGATGATACAACG